>JAKADJ010000163.1 GCA_021820645.1 Bacillota bacterium | reverse complement strand
AATCCCGCCGACCCGACGGGTGGGCCACGCCTCGATGCCAGTATATCAGCCACTCTGACCCAAAGACGCCCCACCGACATTCCCACTCTCTTTTCCGAATGTGTCGAACTAAACCTCAAGGGCGGATTGGCCACCCACTGGATCGACCTGATTCAACCTCTGATTAGACCGGGGGTTCCGGCATATCTTTGGTGGATGGGTTTACCTCCACTTACGGGATTCCGATGGGACCTCCTTAGTACCACGGGCTTTACGCATCTGGTGGTCGATACCGAGACCCGCGATTGGCGGGCTTGGCTCCCATTATTGCGCGACGCCGTCGCTCACCACATGCGGGTAGACGATTTAAACTGGCAGCGCCTCGCGGATCTACGACAGCATTGGGCGCAACTAGGTGACCATGCCGTAGGTATCAGTGTGCTGATGAGGGTTCAGACGATCGACATCACATGGAATACGGAGAGCCCCACGCACTGGGTCTGGTGGTTAGCGTGGATCGCGAGTCGCTTCGGATGGACGTTGGTTCTCAATGACGCCCAAATCCCCGTAGCGATGAACACAGAAAACGGTTCGGTACCCGTGACCATGCAGAAAGGGGCCACAGCCACCGCTCGTCTCATCGCCGACGACCGGGAAATCCGTACCGTGATGACAAAAGAGCGCTTAGTCACTCATATCCTACAGCAAAACCATCCCCTATATCACTTGGACGACCTCCGCATCACGACGACCGTTCAAGATGACATGTTACAAATCTTGAATCGGGGCCACGATGTCCTTTTTCAAGAAGCACTGTCTTGTCTGTTATCGGTTACCGAGTCCGTTGGAGGTGAACGACATGCCTGAACCTGTTCTCCACGAGCATGAAAAAATCCCTGCCTTGCTCCATGAGCTTGCGCATTGGTTAACCCAAGAAGCCCACAACGCAGTCCGTCATCACGGCCACTTTTTCTTAGCGTTATCTGGGGGCAGTACCCCTCGCCAACTCTATCACCTGTTGGCGTCACCGGAGTGGCAAAAAAAGATGCCATGGGACCGCACTGCGCTCTTTTGGGGCGACGAGCGGGACGTGCCCCCAACCCACCCCGAGAGCAACTATCGGATGGTGAAAGAATCCCTCTTAGATCAATTAAGGACACCGCCTTGGCTGATTTCACGTTGGTATACGGAATCCCCGTGGCCGATGGCGTTGGCGGACCAAGAACAGCAATTACAACAATGGCTACCCAAGGCCCTAGGCTATCCCCAGTTCGATGTCGTGCTCTTAGGGCTTGGACCCGAAGGCCATACGGCTTCTTTGTTTCCGGATTCGCCGGTTCTCCGCAGTCCCCGATGGATCGAGCATGTTTTTGTGCCGTCTCATGGAGTCTGGCGTTACACCTTGGGCCTGGAAACAATCAATGCCGCGCACCATTGCGCCTTCTTAGTAACGGGTAAGGCTAAAGCGGATATCGTCGGCGAAATCTTAAGACACTCAGGCGGAACCCTTCCAGCATCTTTAGTCCAGCCCGCTGATGGTCTGGTCCACTGGTTTTTGGATCAGGCTAGCGCGATTAAGGTGTCCCGATGATCCGCCCGGATCCTTCCCATACCGAGTTTTTGTTAGTGTCCTTCGAGGGGCCGGATCCCTATGCCCAAGCTGGCGGACTTGGAGTTCGCATGACTGGGCTCTCCTTGGCCCTAGCGGCGCGCGGCTTTGGCACCCATCTTCTCTTTTATGGTGATCCCCTCCTCGATCCCATCGAAGACATCGGTTCCTTGCGCTTGATCCGGTGGGGTCAACCCCTTTCTGCCCGTTTCCCGCTCGGGGTCTATCATGGTGAATACGAAAAGCGAGACCATCTTCAAGCCACCTTGCCCGAATTCGTGGTCCAACTAGTCGAAGATCTTGTCGCGCAAAATAAACGGCTAGTAATTCTTTCTGAGGATTGGCAGACTGTCCCTGCCCTCCTCGAAACGAGCGACCGATTGTGGCAACAAGGGCTTCGAGCTCACGTCACCTTAATCTGGAATGCCAATAACACCATTGGTTTTGACACGATTCATTGGCCTCGGCTCCAATATGTGGCGCAGCTAACCACGGTGAGCCGTTTCATGAAACACACCATGTGGAATTACGGAGTCAATCCCACCGTCATTCCCAACGGAATCCCCGACGAGGCCTTCGATCTTGGATCCCGCAGTAAGAAGAACCCCTTCATTTCATTGCACGCTGACCTCACCCTCGTCAAAGTGGCACGCTTCGATCCCGACAAACGATGGACCATGGCGATAGACGCCATCGGCCTCTTAAAGGCCCAAGGTGTGGGGGTGCGCGCCATTGTGCGCGGAGGCATAGAAGGCTATGGTGACGAGGTCCGACGTCGGGCCCGGTCACGTGGCCTTCGATGGGAACCGATGACCTACCGGCTTGGTTTTGAAGAAGACCTGGCCGCGTCTTCTGCCGACATCATCGAAGTGACTAATCGGATTCCCGATGAGGAACTCCGGACTCTTTATCATTACGCTGATGCGGTGCTTGCAAACTCCGGCATGGAACCTTTCGGGCTCGTCGGCTTAGAAGTCATGGCGCAAGGCGGAGTTGCCATCACCGGAGCCACCGGTGAAGACTACGCTATCCCCTATCATAACGCCTTAGTGGTGGACACCGACGACCCCGAAGAAATGGTCCACCATGGGTTGCTGCTATTGAACGATTCGAACCTGGCCACGCGCATCCGATCTCATGGACCCGATACCGCGGAACAATACCGATGGGGGCGGGTCATAGACGGCCTCTTGTACCGTATCCAAGATTTTCAGACTCACCGGAAGTAAGGATCACCACGTGTTCTAAAATAAATTGAAATCGAGGGACCACCACCATGAATCATTTAATTGTGTTTGATATCGACGGGACCCTGATTGATGTCCAAGGAGCCGGACATCGCGCCATGGACCATGCTTTTGAGGCCTCTTATGGGATTGCCCATGCCTTTGACGGAATTAGTTTCGCGGGCGCCACCGACCTCGGGGTGCTTCATACCGCGGCACAGAAACATCACCTTAGAATGACTCCAGAGGACGTTCTGGCCTTCAAAACGCTCTTTACTTCCCATATCCAACGAGAACTCCAACAGAGCCCGGGTCATGCTTTACCCGGGCTTCCGGACCGACTTTTTGAGTTGCAAGCCGACGGCTTCGACTTAGCGTTAGGCACTGGTAATTTCAAAACCTCCGCCTATCTGAAACTTGCACTGTTTGGGATGGCTGGATTTTTCCCGGTGGGAAGTTTCGGTGATGATGGGATGACTCGTTTGGACATTCTCACCCATGGCATCGAACGCGCTCGTACCTATTACCAGAAAAATTGGGACCAGATCACGGTGTTGGGAGACACTCCAGGCGACATGGCTGCTGCCGAAAAGCTTGGCACCGTCGGATTGGGTGTGACGACCGGGGCTTACTCGGAAGCCGAATTAAAATCGGCGGGTGCCCATGCTGTCCTGCCGAATCTCGCGGATCGAGACGCCCTGATAAACCATCTGCGACCATGACCACACCTTACGGCAGCTTATTAACTCGAGACCATGTCTCATGGGACTGGGTTCCCCGGTACACGGTGCCCCAGACCCAGAACCCCCTCGTGGTGTGGCTCTTTTCTTCGGAGGTCCCTCCCCATCCACGGGGTGGTCTCGGACGGCACGTCGACCGTCTCGCCCGATACCTGGTGCATCGAGGGCACCAAGTGCGTATGGTGGCACCATTTCCGGATCTGGGAGTGAGTTCTCCCTATTCCAACGTTTCTCAACCAGAAGACCATCTCCCGTATGCAGTGTGGGATGTTAAAGACCTGCCCAATACCCCGTCTGACTTCGCCCGCGAGTCTGTGGTTCATGTGCACGACCCCACCCTATGGCCAGTCGCCAAGGATTTTTCAGAGCGGCACAAGATCCCTCTCGTCATGACTTGGCATATGCTCTATGGTGCTTGGGCTCGGGCATTATTTATGGCTCCCGATGCACAATTCATGAAGCACGAACAAATGGTTATCCGAGAAAGTCCCCATCAGATCTGGGTGAGTCATTACCTTCTGGACCAAGCACAACTCCTGTATGGACCCCTTGCCAGGGGAACCCGGCATTCAGTGATCGGAAGCGGGATCTCGTTTCCTTCCATCAATGGGGCTCATCTTCCGAAGGGATTTCCCGACATCTTGTTCATCGGGCGTCTCGAACCTGAGAAAGGCATTGATTGGCTATTCGAGGTACTTTCTGGTTTAATGGCAAGCGAACCCCCTTTGCAGATAGTCATTTGCGGCAATGGGTCTTGGCGTACGAGGATCCACCAAGAAATTCAGGATCATGGATGGCAGCATCAACTCCACGCGGTCGGTATGATTGGCGATGAAGAATTAAACCAATACCTAATGACCGCCAAGATGGCAGTGTTGCCCTCCCGATTCGAGCCATTTGGACTGAGTGCGCTAGAAGCGATGAGCGCAGGGGTCGCCACGATTTTAGGCCCGGCTCCAGGATTTCGGGAGTTTGCCATCCCGAACCAGAATTGTTTGGTGGTCAAGAGCCCCGATGAGTTATCTCGCGCCATCCAGCATTTATTGCATAATCCGCAGCAAAGGCAACAATTAGCAGAAAGCGCCGAAACTCTCGCCAACCCATGGCACTGGAGTCGCATCGGAGCTGAAATCGAACGAGAATACTACCGGACGTTGGAGTGTGGCAAGAGAAGTCAAACTGAAGAGGTGTAGCGCGGGTTGACACCTGAAGCCCCATTCGTATCAGATGACGTTCATGGACCATACGGAAGAATTCCCTCTGAATTCCGAATCCTCCAAGCGAGCCAAAGTGAAAACGCAGGGCCACCCGGACAACTCAACGAGCCGTCGGCTGCCCCTGCGAGAGGAAGATCTCTTTGATTAGTCATGTCTACCCACGATGACACGGCAAATCGGCTACTATTACCGATTGCCGATTAACCTACGCTGGCGGCGACGGGGATCACCACCCGGTGTCCCCATATCGAAACCAAGGCGAAATTCACTGCGGTAGCTTGAATGCGGCCTCCAAGGACCCGGAAGGACTGCAATTGACAGGAATTCGAACCCAAGTCCTGGCGTATCATCGCCAGATACATCCATTCGCTAGTGAGACGGGCCGAATCAGCAACCGCCGCAGCATTACTCATGGCATCTTGGAGACGCACTTGATCCGTGAGGAGGGTCCCGGTGGTGACCGCCACCGGGACACCTGCCAAAAAGCCTGCTAAAACTACGAGAGCCCAAATCATCATACTACCACCACGGTCCCGGATAGCCCCCACCACCCTTCGTCACCATTTGGCTAGTGCGGATCTCCGCCACCCTGCGCGGCATCATGGGTAAGTTAGTGTGGATGGGCAGCAAGACTTCAACCGAGGCCAATCTATTCGACGTATTGATTTGTACCTGGACCCCACTCAGTCCATAGCCGTCACGTAGTAGAGAGTTGACCACCGATTGTTGCACCGAAAAGTCCGATCCACCATTGGCCATGGTAACTACCCCCGATTCGGCCGCTTGCCCTACGGCGTAGGCCTCCGATACATATTGAAATGACCCAATCACGCCGACAATTACGAGCCAAAACAGCGGCAACACCACAAGAATTTCCACGAACGCATTACCCGCTAGGGAATCGTATTGAGATTGCTGGTAATTTGCCCGAACGCGTTGACCAAGGCATTGCGCAATGCTTCGATGGGGATAATCATAGCCAGAACCACGATGATTATCCAAATCCCGTTTTCGATGAACACGTTGCCCTCTTGTTTGGCCATGTATGCGGCCAAGCGTCCACCCCAATTTCCAACCCATAGTCTCACGAAATCTCCTCCTGCCCCATATTCC
>JAKADJ010000162.1 GCA_021820645.1 Bacillota bacterium | reverse complement strand
GTGGTAAAGGATCGGGAACGCGGCGAACCCGATTATCGCCTCGCTGCGGTGCCAACATTCGACGAATCTACCCATCTCTTGGTCTTGTCGGAACGCGACCATAACCTGTATCAACGATTGGAGTCCTATCCTATGACCGAGGATATGATGGGGGACAACGTGGAGCCGTATCCGTGGGATCTATGGCAGTGGGGGATTACCCATCGTTCCGGCCATCTACGGTCGGTGCCTCATGATGTCCTTCGGTTAAACCTACTACCGGGAGCTGAGGCTTCGGTGACGCCGCGGGGCATCCAGTTTCGGGGGGTTCTCTATACCACGGAGCGCGCCATTCGCGAACAGTGGTATGAACGGGCTCAAGCTCGCGGGACATTTCGTGTAGCTCTTGCATTCGATCCCCGGGTAATGGACGTCATCTACTTGCGCGATGACAATGGAACGGGCATTGAACCGGGCACCTTATTGGATCGCAACCAACAGTTTCGCGGGTATACCTGGTGGGATTACGAGGCATGGAAGCAAGCGCAGGCAGAACGGACGGTCCATCGCGAGACTCGAGAACGCCAAGCACAAGCCGAATTGCATGCTGAAATGGCCAAAGTGGTCCAACAAGCCCAGACCGACGCTGAAAACACACGGGATGGCAGCAGTAAACGCGCTCGGGTGAAGTCCATTCGTGCCAATCGCCAGATTGAACGCGATGAAGACCGCGGCACTCAAGGATGGCGTCTCGGCCAAGAGGAAGCCAAGAGTCCTAGCTCCGCCCAACTGTCGGATGAGGAGGGCTATGTGCCTCCGCCTGATCGGATTACCCTGCTTCGGAGGCTAAAAAAGCCTGGGGAGGAGCCAAAATGAGCGACGAGCTGCGGATTTTAGTGGGTCAAGGGCTTCGGATCGACGCGGACTATCAGACCCCGCCGATTGCGACGTACCAAGGAAATCCTTTCATTGAAGCCTTGCCCCCCATCTGGTCGGAGGAAGAGGTGGGTCAACTATTAACCTATGCCCCACCATATTCTCCGCAGGATCGGGACATGCCTGCCCACTATCGGCTTCATCTCATTCAAAATACTTTGCAATTTTTTGAACCCTTGCCGGTGCATTTGGAACTGGAACAACGCTTTTCGCGGATGATTCGCATTGGCTATTTGGCGCGCAATCCCCGCGATCCCCGATTTGTTGCCCAATTGCACGAAAATGCCGACCTTATCGGAAACGCGGGCAGTCTCTCGTCAGCAACGCGGTCGACCGCTACGGGATTTACCATCTTGGGCATGAGCGGGGTGGGGAAAACCACGTCGGTCGAGCGCATTCTGTCACTCTACCCTCAACTCATTGGGCACCACGAATATGCAGGGCGGCCGCTGACCGTGATGCAGGTGGTCTGGCTTAAGCTGGACTGCCCGTTTGATGGCTCTATTAAGGGGCTCTGCTTGAATTTCTTTCAGGCAATCGATGATTTGTTGGGCTCCCGCTATTATGAGCGCTATGCCTCGGGTCGGCACACGGTGGATGAATTATTGCCGCGCATGGCTCGGGTTGCTGCCTTGCACGGTTTGGGTGTGCTGGTGATTGATGAGATCCAGCATCTCAGCGAGGCCAAAAGTGGTGGTTCCCGTAAGATGTTGAATTTCTTTGTCCAACTGGTCAACACTATCGGCCTACCCGTAGTTCTGGTGGGCACGTACAAGGCCCAAGCGCTCTTAAGTGGCGAATTTCGGCAAACGCGTCGAGGGACCGGTCAGGGCGACTTTATCTGGGATCGCATGGCCAATGATGAGGTGTGGCAATTCTTCGTCGAATCCCTCTGGCGATTTCAATATACGCGACGGCTCGTTCCCTTGACGGCAGCATTGCGAAATGCATTGTACGATGCCAGCCAGGGAATCACCGATTTTGCGGTTAAGTTGTACATGCTGGCGCAAGCACGGGCGATTGCCCGAAATGATGACACCATCAGCCCAGCTCTGATTCGATCGGTGGCCAAAGACAGCTTGCGGCTGGCGTCCCCTATTTTAGAAGCGCTTCGAACGGGCAATATCCGCTTGTTACAAGGCGTCGACGATGTGGCGCCGTTGGATGTCGAACGGTATCTTGCAGAGGCCGAGCGATCCGTGACGACCATGGGACGGCTTGATGCCCTAAGAAAACCGGCTGACCAGAGTTCATCGGCTACGGGCGAGTGCGCCTTAGTCGGGTGGTTGATCGAGGCCGGAGTACCTAAGATGGTGGCCCGACAAGCGGTAGAATCCGTCCAGCCGGATGAAGCCACTTCTCTCCTTGATGTCAGGCAAAATGCGTTGGAGAAGGCCCGAGCTCTCATGCAATCAACGCCAGGCTCCGAGGATTCACCGAGCGCGCAGATGCCGGAACCGGTGAAAAAACGTCCCTCTCAGAAGCAAGAGGGTGCTCCTGAGAGTTTGGTCCTAAAATCGGTCGTGCAAACAGGTCTCAAAACGGGGATGTCCGCCTACGGTGCGTTGAAAAATGCAGGATGGATCCAGTCGATGGAGGCGTTTGTTAGTTAAGCGGAGGATGGCATGATTACAGTCTTTCCCGATCCGTATCCGGATGAATTGCTTTATAGCGTGTGTGCCAGATATCAGGAACGGATGATGTGGGGCAATCAGAAAATGACACTGGAAGACTTGTTCGGAAGCAACACGGTAGTGGCGGTCGTGGATTTGCCTGGGCACGTGGACGCCTTAATAAGCCACTTGCCAGCAGGTCATCGGTACTCATCCGACGAAATCATCGATCGTCACACCTTGCTCCCCTATTTTTCCCCATTTCTTGCGGCAAGCCAACTGGAAGGGGTCCGCCTTGCCATGAGACGTGGGTCAGGATCGGGGATTTCCGGACGTGCCGGCATCATGGCATCAACCGTCAAGACGCCGCAAGTGTTACAGTACTGTCCACAATGCGTGGAAGCAGACCGCACGGCCTATGGAGAGGCCTATTGGCATCGGGTACACCAACTCCCTGGTTTGACCGTGTGCCCCCATCATCCCGGGGCGTCGATCTACCCGAGTCAGGTGGCCATTCATAGTTCAGGGCGACGTCAGGGCTTTGATACCTTGGAGGCGACGACACGAGAGGCATATAAGGAACCTGCGTTATACCCTGGCGCCAATGCCCAACCCGATCTGAATACCTTTGTCGCCCACCAAAGTTGGGGTTTGCTTTCGCAATCCCGCGTGGCGGTAGGGTTGGATGCGTTAAGACAGCGCTACATGGAACAGTTGCAGAACCGGGATCTGGCGAACACGAACGGTCGGATTCGGGCACGGGAATTTGTGCAACAATTTAAGCAGTTTTACGGCCGCGATTGGCTGCGAGCGATGGGTTGCGGGCTAACCGAGGATGGTGAGCAAGCGTGGGTCTTACGAATGGTCCGCCATCCCAAAGGTTCCCAACATCCCTTCAAGCATCTGTTGTTGGCACATTTTCTCGGGATGACGATGGACACGTTATTGGAACCTAAAAGGCCTTCTCTCCAAGTGAATCGACTCTGGCCGTGTCTTAATCGAGTAGCCGTCCATTATGGGCAACCGCGCATATCGGAGGCACAAAGCCAGCTTCGACAGACGAGGGAGGGGAAAGTAGGCGTTTTCACCTGTTCGTGTGGCTTTAGTTACCGTTGCGCGATCGGTGGCGATCCATATCTTGACGCGAAGGTCGTCCAATTTGGCCCTATTTGGGAAGCAAAACTGAAAAAGCTGAGCGAGGACGAGATGGTGCCCCTTCGCGGGGCGGCGCGGATTTTAGGTGTGGATCCCGCGACAGTGAAATATCGCGCAAGCCGATTGCAGCTGGGGAGATGGCAACGACCTCGCTGTCCCGGCAAGATTCCTCAGCAAGGTTCGATGGAAGGTTACCACCAACATTGGCTTGATGTGCAAGCACAGTATCCGGCCATGGGACGTACCGCACTGCGTCAGATGGCGCCGGCGGTTTGGGCGTGGCTGTATCGCTATGATCGGGAATGGCTCATGGATCATCAGCCTCCTGCCGCACCAACCCTGCGACCTGAACGGATAAGCCGTGTGGATTGGGCTCAAAGAGACCGTGACTGCGCTGACCAAGTTCCTGCCATTGTCACCCGTTTGAAGCAACAACAAGACTCCGTCGTCCGTGTGACGGCTAAAGCCATTTTCCGGGAGGTGGGTTATAGCAGTTGGTTTGAGCGTCATAGCGATAAACTTCCCCTGACCGTGCAAGCCATTTCCGCGGTGGTGGAGGATCGGATTGCGTTTGCCCTGCGGCGACTGGACATGGCGGCAGTGGACTTCTGGCACACAGGCCAGCCCCCAAAAACATGGGAGCTCTTGCGTGTGGCGGGAATCCGAACGGACTTAGCACATCTTCCGGCAATCCAAGATAAAGCCGCCCGGCTTTGTGACCCCGAGGTTGGGACCACTTATGCCGACTCGTAGGATTCGCTGGAGTCCCTGGCCATTTGCCCCCAATCAAGGGGTCACCCTTTATTGGATTCGTTCGCCCCAACGCGACCCCGTGAGTGGTCAATGGATGACGACAGCGGTCTTTCAGGATGATTCCCAACGCCTCCACGAGGTGTCGGTTCCCTGGGGCTTTTTGCCTTGGCTCAAACTCGGGCGCTTATATCGTAACGGGGTTCCAATGGGGGATGCATCGCAAGGGAGCCTCATCGCGATAGACAACTTGGATCAATGGGATGTTCAAATAGCGGAAGCAGGCCAGGTCATTCCCCGAACGGGGTATCCGCTTCGTACGGCGATGAATTTGGCCGAGTTCTGTTGGGTGTTTTCTCGTGGGGCACGGACGGTCGTTGTTCCCCAATTCGAAGGCATGCGGTCCTTGGTGGCACCCACGCGATTTCTCGCCTTGGGATGTCTGCAACCATCGTTTCTTGATACCATCGTGCGGGATTACAACATCCAAGGGGATATCCTGTACATGGAGTTCAGCAAGGATATGCCGGTTCGGCTACTAACGCGAGCCACGGTGTTGCAGTTAGCGCATCTCTTGCTGGATCCGTCACTTCGCCGATGTTGGGATGCCCTATACCCGTATCAGCTACGAACAGACTCGGGCCGCATGGCATGTCCTCCCCCTGCTGTACGAAACTTGGTCGTTCGTGGTCAACCGATGCCCACGGCTACCCTATTGGTCTATGAAGTTCTTGAGGCCAAGTTGTACCCCTTGCCGGTTCACCAGGTGCTTTGGCGCCATCCCCAAAACGAGCTTGAGCCAGAGAGGGATGAGGCCAAAATCCGGTGGCGCCGTGTGGATGCGGCCGGCAAAGATCTGGCGCTCGACCATCGGGTGGCGGCAACCGGTGCCGGTTCAATCCTCGTCGATGGTACCGGGGCCATCAGTGGTACTCGGAGGATTCAAGTCCGGCGGTGGGGGTTGGAGAGCCGTAGGACGCGAAATTGGCGAGTGTTGTCTAAAGAACGGAAAGAGTTCACGGTGAGTGGCGCCGACGTGGGGACGGGAGCCAAGCGGCCGCCCGTCGACGTCGCATTGGACATCCCGCAGGGGGACTTGCCCCAGACAGGCATTGAAGAAGGACTTAACGATTTTTTGGCCGCCATCCGATCGATGCGTCAGACCTTTGACGGTCTTGTTATCGTCAAAATCATCAATACGCTAGGCGAACAGGGATTCTGGGTGGTCGACGGAACACCTCGGCCAATGGCCATTGTGCGTGTGGTATCACCCTCCGGACAAGAAGCCACCGTCCTCGAATTTGCGCGACCGGACGAATATCCCATTTCGACGCTCATTGTGGCCGATAGTCTCGATCAGGAAGAGGTTAACACGTTGCTTCCGTCACTGGTGTTCCGTGAGGGCGGGTGGAATTGTTCCACTTTAGATCACCACTGGGGATCCCATTATCATCTTCTTCGC
>JAKADJ010000161.1 GCA_021820645.1 Bacillota bacterium | reverse complement strand
AGACCTGCCAGGCCGTCATTCAAGCTGCATTCCGCCATAACCTGCTCTTAACTAAAGCCGGGTTAGAAGACAACGTTATCCGCCTCTTGCCACCCTTGACGATAAGCAGGGTGGATTTGCAAGAAGGGTTAAGTCGACTGGCAATGGCATTGCAAGACGTAGTTAAGGCACCGGTGCTAAGGCCATAATCCCCGGAGCAGACAGGGCTCTATGTGGTGGGCGAGGAACACCCTCGCCCACCTTGTTAATCGCTTCATCCCCAGGGCCCGTGCGACGATATCATCAAAGGTCACGAGTCTCGACCGGGGGTTCTTGGATACCTGGTGGATGGGGATCCTGCCGAAAGGACTTTTCCTACATCGGGGATTTGTCTAAACTAAGGAGAACTGGATTCCTACCGAATGATATGTTGGGACTGGGTTGAGAAGCTCTTATGCCTATACTGTTTGAGGGGTAACATGACTCCTGATCGATTTCTGGTGATTGTGGAAGGCAAGAACGATAGGAAAAAAATTCGACGGCTATTACCCGATAACGTGGTGATTGTGACGACGTTTGGGATCCCCAACGCAGAACGCTTGGAGCACATTCGCCGGCAGGCAAACGACCGCATTGTAATCATCTTGACCGACCAGGACGCGGCAGGCAGACGCATTCGGCGTAGCCTAATGGAAATGTTGCCGGATGCCATTAATATCTATACCAAGTCCGGGTACAATGGGGTGGAACACACGCCACTGGAGTATCTGGAGGAACGGTTCCGAAAGATTGGAATCCTCGCGGAGGACACACGGCAATACGGCAAAGGATGGGAGTATAGCAGTGCAACAGGCAATTTGGACGATTACGACCCAGAGTGACTTTTTACGACAACGCACAGTGAAAGTGAAGCAAATGACACATGCGGTGTCCGTGGTGGCACGAGATTTGGTCGATACCTGGGATACCGTGGCGGCGCATGGTATTGCAGCCCCGCAGATTGGGAGCGGATGGCGGATTTTTATCTGGAAGGGAGGCGAGATGAGCGACACTGAGATCATCGTCAATCCGAAGATCATCAAAGCCCGAGGGGAATTGGCCGATTTCGATGGATGTCTTAGCGTGCCGGGTGTTTATGGAGTGACCCGAAGAGCTGCCGAGATCGAGATTACGGGCTGGGATCGGCAAGGGGCTCCAATTCGCCGTACGTATGAGGGATTTGATGCCCGCATTATTCAGCACGAGGTCGACCATTTGGAGGGCGTGTTATTTATTGACCGGCTCGATACTCTTGATGGCTTATACACGCTGGAGGCGGTTTGGGAAAAGGGAAGCGAAGAGACTTTCCAGGAAAAGCGTCCGCTAACCGACCCCGTTACCCATTTTATCGAAGCCATGCGCCGGCCGATCCCGGGCCATGCCCTGAAGTGGTGAGGGCACGAGCCACGTTGATGGGTCTGCCTTAGTAGGGGCTCTAGAAGAAGGAGGTTACCGATGGCGTCATGGGCAGAGCAAAAATTATGGGGGGCCTTGCCTCGGCAGAACACCGAGGCTCTACAGCGGATGAGCCTAGAAACCCGGCAACGGTTAACGGAGCGACTCGCCCGTTTCCTACCACCGGAGCGGTTGTTGGCGGATCCCGAGCGTCTTTTAGCCTATAGCTACGATGCCACGGGAGAGCGCCATCTACCCGATCTGGTGGTGGTGCCGGATACCGTGGCTGAAGCTATGAAAATCATTGAAATGGCTGAGCGGCATCATGTGATTGTGAGCGGTAGAGGGTCAGGGTCGAATCTCAGCGGGGGGACCATGCCGGTCGCCGGGGGGGTGGTCCTATCCTTTACCCGCATGAAATCCATTGTGGAGACTGACCGGGCTAATCGTCGGGTGATGGGCGAACCGGGTGTTGTTAATGCAGAGTTGCAAAACGCGTTACGGGCCGTGGGGTTTTTTTACGCCCCGGATCCGTCAAGCCACCGGATTTCTACCCTAGGGGGCAATGTGGCGGAAAACTCTGGGGGGCCCCATTGTGTGAAATATGGTGTGACCACCAATCATGTGCTGGCGCTCGAGGTGATTATGGCCGACGGACGTTTACGCAGCACCCCAATGGTGGGGACACCGAATAATGGGTTGGATTGGACCGGCCTGGTAGTCGGTTCCGAAGGGACGCTCGCGATGGTGGTGGGCATTACGGCGACGATTACACCCCTCCCTATAGCGACCCGGACCATGTTGGCGGTGTTTTCATCCCTTAACGACGCCGTGCGTTGTGTGGCCGCCATCGTGGCCTCTAAGATCGTCCCGGCCACGTTGGAACTCTTAGATCGGGCCTCGCTTGAAATTATTGAACCCTTTGTCCATGCCGGGTATCCGGTCGGGGCCGAGGCCGTTTTGTTGATGGAGGTGGACGGAGACGAGGTCACGCTCGAACATGACGTGGGCACGATTCGCCGGGTGGCCAACCAAATCGGCGCGGTTGAATTTCGACTGGCGCAAAGTCAGAATGAAGCGGAGGCGCTGTGGAAAGGGCGCCGAGCTCACTACGGAGCGGCGGCCCGCTTAGCACCGCATTTGTGGGTGCAGGACGTTACAGTGCCCCGACCTCTATTGCCGGCGATGATGCAAGATGTGCTGGCGATTGGGGAACGTTATGGGTTTCAGATTATGACGGCGGCGCATGTCGGAGACGGCAATCTACATCCCGTGATTAGCTATGACCCGGCCAATTCCGATCAAGTCGCACGAATGCGGCAGGCAGACCATGAAATATTAGAGGCCTGTGTCCGCTACGGCGGATCGATTACGGGAGAGCACGGGATTGGAATCGACAAAGTCGATCACTTACCACTTATGTATTCCAGTGATGAACTGGAGCTTATGCAAGGTATTAAAGCGGTCTTTGACCCAGAACGTCGACTGAACCCGTTAAAGGCGATCTTAGCACCTCAGGAAACATCCCACGATCCTAGCCCGTCGTCCTATGATTTGAAGCCTGGGATGCGCCCGGACACGATTGCTCAAGGCCAGGAAATCGTGCGCGCGGCATACCATCAGCGCCAGTTGTTGACCATCCGGGGCCATGGACGCCGGGCGCCCATGTGGACCCACCCGACGGCAGCGTTCACGGTTGACCTCAGCAACTGGAACCGAATTGTCGATTTTGACAAAGAAAACTTAACCATAGAAGTGGAAGCCGGGTGCATCGCGGGAGAAGTGGCGGGTCTACTGGAAAGCGAAGGTCTTCAGCTTCCGGGAATTCATCGGGGGCAACGTGACACCATTGGCGGCCTGGTGGCCGCTAACGTGAAGTCGCTCGCCAGCCCTCAGTCGTGGCGTGACTGGGTATTAGGCGTAGAGTGGATCGACGGTCGCGGCCGGAGACTACGATTTGGTCGTAAGACGATGAAAAATGTGGCGGGTTATGACATACCCAAACTGGCTCCGGGTAGTGCGGGCAGGCTCGGAATTTTGGCGACCCTGATCTTGCGCTTACGGCCCGTGCCCGTGCCGCCTTGGGGGGCAGTGGCGAGCCATGAAACTCCGACGGATCTTCTGAGATATGGTCAATCCGTGCTACAACAGCCGTGGCGACCCGAAACCATGATCGTGGCCCGCGATGAGGTAGGGGCCTGGTCGCTTCGAATGGCAGGCGTCACGGATGCTGCGAAAATTGGGGCGGAGCGTCTCGCGACGGCCCACCGGGTGTCCCTCGACTTTTTACCTGACCCGATACGAGCGGTCAACAGCTGGGAAAGCACACGCGACCAGTGGTGGGACACCGCCGCGCGCCAACGCATGTATGCGAATGGATACGTGTCGCCGTCCGCATTGGAAAGAGTCGTCAAGGCGTGTGAGACCAACGGGGGACCTATGGTGCTCTTTTTGTATAGCGGAAGTTACGAGATCTATGGCACGACGGATCACAGTCTCCCCGGTCTCATGAACCGGGTAGAAGGGGCCTACCAATGGAGATTCCGAGATCCTGACTGGGAAGACATTGAAGCCCGTACGATTGAGCTCTTTGATCCGCGCGGCCTGTTTAATTCGGACAAGGAGGTGGGTCGTGGCCTTTAATGCAATCTTACAAGAAATCGATCAGTGCAACAAATGCGGGTTCTGCCTACCGGTATGCCCCACGTATCAGATTACAGGAAATGAGCTGGCTTCACCAAGGGGCCGTATCGCGATGGTTGAGGGGCTAGCCAGAGGCGAGATTGGCGTAGGTCCGGCTCTGGCCGAATCCTTGGATTATTGTCTCGGGTGTCGGGCTTGTGAAACCGCGTGTCCCTCCGGAGTGCATTACGAAGTGATTTTAGAGGCTGGGAAAACCCAACTGCGCCAAGCGCGTGGGCCCGGGAATCGGGAACCCTGGCTGGTGCAACAAGCCTTGAAACAAGTGGGCAACCCCGACCGCCTAGGCCGCATGGTGCGTCTAGCACGTCGCTTGAAAGGACTCCCTTGGCCACGGCGCATCAAACAATTTACGCCCATGCTGGGCGCTCGAGCGGTAATGCCGGAGAAAGTCTTGCCAGAGGAAGCTACTCCGAACGGCCCGGTTCAATTCTTTCGTGGATGTATGATGAGCGCAGTCTTCCCCGAAGCCAACCAAGCTGCCGAGAACCTGCTGGTCATGTCCGGCCATAGTGTCGAAGTCCCTGAAGGACAGACCTGTTGTGGAGCGCTACACTGGCATGCAGGCGACGCAGACACCGCCAGAGCATTGGCTCAGCGCAACATAGAGAGTTTTGAAGAGCATCCGGGATGGGTGGTGAATACGGCAGGGGGTTGCGGTGCCATGCTCCAAGAGTATGAGCGTCTTTTTGGAGACGATCCTGACTGGGGACACCGAGCCCAGCAGTTTAGTGCCCGCATTCGCGATTGGTCCACGGTGCTTTTGCAATCGGGTGGGCCGCTTATCATGAAGGGCCAGGGCGAGCGTGTCACACTCCAAAACTCGTGTCACTTGGTCAACGTCGAAAAAGCCGGGGATGATGCGGTCGCGATAGTGCAACAAATTCAAGACCACGAGTTTGTTCCGATTGCCGGCCAAAATACGTGTTGTGGGTCGGCTGGGGTATACAATCTAACCCACCCAGACTGGGCTTTGAAGATATTGGACCAAAAGATGACGGAGGTGCGGGGTGTATCGGCTCGTCGCATCTTGGTCAATAATCCGGGTTGTCAATTGCAAATGCAGTGGGGGGCGGAGCGTATCGCGGAAGATGGGACGGTAGTGGTCGAACACTTAGCGACCTATACCTACCGCGCCTTGGTACGAGGGCGTCAGGAATCATAATTTTGCCCGTGCGTGGCACACTTCTCAAAGATACCAAATCTAATGAGGGGTGTTGCGTTGTCCACCACAACGGGGTCCACCAGGGGAAGAAAATGGAAGCCCACAAAGAAAGCGAGCCAATCATCGAAGGCCAGTAGTGGCGGCATTATTCGCGAGGGTATTTTTGGTATCAACGACGGGTTGGTTGCCACGGTGGGGCTAGTCTCCGGCGAATCGCTGTCGGGGCAATCGCATGGCGCTATTCTTATTGCAGCCCTTTCGGCGGTGGGTGCGGCCATCGTTTCGATGTCGGTGGGCTCGTATCTGGCCACGTCGTCCCAGAACGATTTCATGCGTCATCAAATACGGCAACAGGAGTTAGACCTGGATCGGCATCCCGGGCGCGAACGGGGGGAAGCCGGAGGCCTCTTAGAAGAGATTGGAGTCCCCAAAGCATCAGTTAGGCCCGTGCTCGAAAACATTGTGCGATCTCGGCCTCGGTGGTTAAAATTCATGGTGCGTGAGGATCTTGGGATCCACGAACAGCACATCGAACCCCCAATCAAGAACGCTTTGACGATGGGTATCGCGGTCACCATCGGATCCATCCCTGCAGTGGTGCCGTACTTACTACCCATTGGTCCCAGCATGGCCCGAAACCTGA
>JAKADJ010000160.1 GCA_021820645.1 Bacillota bacterium | reverse complement strand
TTCTCTTTTTGCATCACGCGGAAAGACCCACAACGCATACAAACATTCTAATCGTCAGAGATCCCATAGGCCTGTCATCTGGTGCTTTCATGGATTAGACTCAGCATTTAACCACAGTATGCCTATCCAAAGCCAACGTCGCATCGTTATCCGCCGCTTGCGATCAGTCGCGGTGCGGCCGGCGATCAAATATCATGCTACCTTGATCCGGTTGGCAAAACTGGTGCAATAGGTCCTCCCAATCAGAATTCTGCGAATCTAAATCACGAAAAGGCCCTACATCTCTTTGTACGCGAGCCCCGATGAGACAACCAAGAGTCGGCCTTCCCCGTTCCTAGGATGCGCTCTCTTGCTCGTCGAATCCCTTTTGACGCACTCCACGTAAGGATAAGGGCAGAAGTGCCGTCACCATAAAAATTAAACCTCCCCAGGTCTCCACGGCATGAACTCCCCAGCGATTTGCCAACGGGAGAGCTAAAATTTCGCCGAGCGGGATCATGACATAGGAGCCAAAGTCGTCGAAGGCCATGACGCGTGAGATTTTGTCCCGAGGCACACCTTGTTGCAACGCGGTATCCCATGCCACAGTGGAGATGGCGGATCCTAGGCCCGCCACCAGGGCCGCCAGCATAAGATACGGCCAGGCGGTCCCCAGTCCTAACAAGACCATCGGTAGCCCGATCAGGGTCGCAGCTAGCATACTGTCTCGCACGGGCCGCGATAGGGATAGGCGGAGCATCATTACACTGGCGATCATGATCCCCACCGCCCGGACACTGAGCGTTAGGCCCCATCTCGTGGCACCAAACGAATGCTTGGCAATAACTGGTCCGAGAACTTGCCACGCCCCCATCTGCACCGCATTCATCACCCCCCACGCCCCCGACACCGACCAAATCCAGCGACGAGACCGAAAATATACCCAACCTTGTTTCATTTGGATTAGAAGTGAATTTGTGGTTGCCGCAGCATGCGCCGGGATATTCACCCGAGCCATACACAGGGCCGCTAGGAAAAAGCTCAACGCATCGAGGGCAATGCCCCATCCCGCGCCTAAGGTAGCCACCAGGATTCCCGCTACCGCTGGACCAACAATTTTGGCTGCACTCCGGGATGCGTTCAGGAGGGAATTAGCTTCCTTAATCTTCTCGCGTTGAACCAATTCCGGCACGATGCCACGCGTTGCCGGACCCGTAAAAGCCCCTAATATTCCATTGACCACGGCCAATGGAAAGAGCCAGTAGGGATTCATCCCCGTCAGCACCACCAACGCAATGCCGGCCTGGGTAAATCCCGACCCCACGTTAGCTAACTGGATGAGTCGATCGCGCCGGTAGCGGTCTGCCGCACTGCCCCCAATCAGGAGCATGAGAACGTTAGGCATTAGTTCGGCCGCCAAGATATAGCCGAGTAGTTGCTGGCCATGCGGCACCGCGAGAACCGCAAACGCCAAAGCGACGGGCGTCATCCCACTTCCAAACAGCGAAATGGTGCGGGCCAAGTAAAACCATCGGAACCGGCTTTGAGCCAACGCTCCAGATGTAAATCGTGTAATTTTCATTGGGGATGTGTCCTCTCCATGATAGTTTCCCGGCCAGTTTGCCTATCATAAAGAAGTTTCCAAAAAATTATAGACTTATAGTTTTTTTCGATTTATACTAACAATATCGAAACGCGGGACGTTCCTGTTTATTTCCATGACCAGATCCCACAATATTTTTAGTCAGATCTCCTTAAGCTGGGAGGTTTTTTCTTTTAGCCCCCCAACATGGTAGGCTCATCGACAGCCTGATGAGATTTTGTCGCTTCGGAATCTCTAAAGATCCTCCAAGCATCCCGGTTTAGCCGCTTAAACCCATTAATACCAAAGACCCATTCTCCGGACATCAGTGGAACACCTATCCTATTAAGGGATGGATTTGTTCAGTCGTGGACGCTTAGCGCTACGGGGATGGTCCGCACCGTGGTGTAGCGCGAAACGGCCACTCCAGGGTTTTTATCCTTGCATAATCACCCCGTAGTGCGCACCAAATACATGCACTAATCCTGATCGATGTGGGCGCCGAGGGCCACGAATATATCTCGTGATCTGAGGCCGCCATAAATCGGCACAGTGGGGCGCCAGTTTGGGTCAAATCAACACCGTACAGGATGCAAAAGGGCATCCGAGCGACGCAAACAATACTAGGTTCTTCAATCTCGTCGACAATTGAAACACTCCGGGTCAATTACTTTGACGCACCCGAATCATGCGTCCGACGATAGGAAAATGAATCCAGAGATCCCATTCCTGCCTCCTCTAAGATGGCCGGATATTGCTGCAATTGCCCGAGGAACCCAAACCCCTTGCAGTTCAAGTCCTCCTCCCGGCCCGGAAATGTTTTGCGTCCATAATGACCGAGCCTTGATGGCCCATACAGGGGCTATCGACCACGCCCGTATTGAATTGGTTGTTTTGAACTAATTCGACAGGCCTCACCGTGCTCGATTATACCGGGTAGCGATTTTGAATGACCTGGCGAAGTGTCTTTGTCACGGCAGGCAGGTCTTGAGGTTGGATTGTAATTAGATTTCCTCACCGATGCAGTCACCTGCGATTTTACATTCGTGTCGATCGCGCCAAGATGCGTGAGGCGATCCCGAGGAGGACACCGGCGAGGATCCAACTGACGAGAACCGCCAGGATAAAGGCTGGCTTAATGGATACGGACAGCGTACGGCTCACGCTCAGGTACAACCCTGGACGTGATATTGGAAGCCACGCTATCACCAGCAACAATAGCCACATCGTTGCTGTCAAGTCATGAAACCGGGAAAACGTGAGCACACCTGACAATACGCCTAACGCAGCCAGAGCAGGAACCAAGCAGTACATCAGAATCGTCCACGTTAAACCCGTCAGTAAAAAATGGGATAGAACCGAGAATGATAACGTGCCATTTAGAATCATGGTATAGATGCCGAGCACCGCGATGGTCGCCAGATAGGTAGAGCGTCGTACCGTCTGGATGAGCGAGGCAGCCCATTTGGATACTATCAGTTGGTATCGCGGTAGCGGCAAGGTAAGCCACCATCCTACGGTATTGTGGGTCCGCTCATAGGTAAGGTGACTCGCAGCCACACTCATGGCCAAGATGGGTAGTGCCAACGTGGCGTACCAGGCGTAGTTCAGATTGAAATGGATGCGTGGTCCCTGCCACGTGATCACCAGAAACCACAGGATAAAACTGGGGATGGTGATCGTCCATCGCCGACGCCCAATTCCGGGTTCACTATCCCGTTGTCGGCGAACGGAGATCTCATGCCTGATTAAGGCCCACACTTGCGCCGATGCGATCATTGCCGATAGCCCTCCCCATAATGCCAGTTACGCATGATGTCCTGTATGGATCCATGCGCACGCCGCAATTCATCCGCATCCCCCTGTTGAACACTCTGACCATTCCGTAGCAAGACGATGTAGTCAAATAGGGATTCCGCCTCCGAAATTTCGTGGGTGCTCAGGATGACCGTCGTGTCTTGCTCACTCACCCACGTAATCAGCGCCGCGATGATTTGTTCACGGGAAATCAGATCGATGCCCGAGAAGGGTTCATCGAGAATCATGAGCGGCACCTGGCGTGCCAGACAGAGGATGAACATCAAGCGGGCTTCGGTGCCCCGTGACATGCCGTCAATTTTTTGATGCAGGTCAAGTTGCATTTCTTTGGCCAGTTGAATAGCTCGACCCCGATCAAAGTGGGGCAGGAGGGCATCGCCCCACTGTATGGCGTGTTGCACCGTGTGTCCCGGGTACCATCGCGCCCGGTCCGGCAAATAGGCGATATTGGCGTTCGTCTCCCACCCCGGGGAGGACCCCATGATTCGGATAGTGCCGGATTCTAGATGGGTGAGGCCCATCATCGCTCGGAACAAGGTCGATTTGCCTGAACCATTGGGACCTAAAACGCCGACAATCCGACCGCTCGGGATCTCGAGGGTCAGCCCATCCAGGGCGATACGTGTTCCATAGCGCTTCTTGAGATCGGTACAGGTCACCGCGATGTCTTCCATCAGGTCTTCTCTCCCTCTGGGATTTCCTCCCCTAGCAGATGGTGAATATCTTTAAGTGAAAGCCCTAATCGTTCCATTTCATGACGAAATTCATCTAAAAGCTTTTGGGCCATCTTCCCCCTAAATTCCTGGATAACAGCCTTGGACGTCGTGACGAAGGTTCCCTGCCCGCGCCGGGTTTCAATGAGACGTTCCCGCTCCAATTCTTGATAAGCATGAAGTACCGTGTTGGGGGCGGCCCGCAGACCTTGTGCTAGGTCACGAACCGACGGAATCTTCTCGCCCAGGTCCAACTCTCCCCGCGCAATCGCACCACTTAAGTGCTGGATAATCTGCTCGTAGATCGGTTGGCTCAAATCGAGAACAAAGCGGAGGGATCCGACGTCTCGTTGCTCCAAGCCATCGCCCCCTCCCCATTGATACCGATCTCTACATACCCGAGCCTCGTTAGGCCTCGATCACATCATTCCCAGTGCCAGGTGCGCGACGCGATCGCGCCTGTCGCGACAACCCACACCAGCAAACCCAGAATGTCGGTCCCAAAGGCGGTCGCGCCCATGGTCAATTGCCCACTCATGAGGCCACGCAGGGCATTGGCCATGTAGGTGAGGGGAAAGTACTGGACAATGTGATCCAGAAAGGGCGGAAACGACGACACCGGAAAGAAGACACCGGAGAGAAACATCATCGGGAAGCTAATAAGGTTGATGATAGGAATGGTTGCTTCCTGGCTCTTCGATAATCCCGCTACGATAAACCCGATCGAGAGGAAGGTGGCCATGCCGAGCAATAACACTAAAATGGTCGCGCCTAGCGGCACCGCCACGGACGCATGTAAGATGGTGGTGGCGAATCCGATCACGATGGCGGCACTGGCGAGGCCGATGATGATGTAATTGATGACGGTAGCGGACAGTAATTGGACGGGTTTGACGGGCGTTACCCGAAAACGTCGCAAGACCCCTTTCTCTTTCCACCGAGTTAAGCCGGACCCAATGCCAAAGAGGCTATTTTGCATCGTCATCATGGCTAAGAGGCCCGGTAATAAGAAGTCGACATAGGTAGAGCTATGTGAATGAGTCATGGCTTGGGCTGACACCCGAAAGAGCGGTGGTTGTCCGGAAAGCGCAATGTCGGCTTGAGATACAAAGGCTTCGACCGAGCCCACTGCCTGCTGGGCACTCACGGTGTTTGCGTTATTGTAACGTAAGGTAAGCGTGGTGGTATGATGCCTTTGGGCCGGGGGAACGATGAGAGCGGCGTCCATTTGTCCCCTTTGCACGTCCTTAAGGGCATTCGATCGACTCATTTCCGTAACGTGAAACAGCGGGGATTGCTTAAATGCCCGTACCACGGCCGTTGCTTGGCCGCTCGGTGCCACGATGGCCAAGTTGACCCGGCTTTGGGAGTTTCCTAAAAAGCTGAATATCACCATCAGCACGACCGGGAAAAAGAGCGTCCAAAATAATCCCTGCCGATTCCGCATCGTCTGTCGCATGAAACTCCGTGTGAGAGTAATGACCGCATTCATTCACGTAAACTCCTTCCGGTGAGCTCTAAGAAGACATCTTCTAAAGTGGCGTTACGGGTCGCGAGACCTGTGATGGTCCGTCTGGTCTGTTGAGCCCAGTTGACTAGGCCAATGAGCGTATCTTCCAAGTGCTCGCTAACCAGCATGGTCATCTCATCGCGCTCTTCCATTCGTAGCACGGCTGGTAGGTTGACGGTCGCATCGATGCCCACCGAACGGGACACCTCGACCACCCATGAAGGCATGTGGCGTTGGATGAGTTCCCTAGGCGTGCCCTCGTCGAGGACACGACCGTGGTCGACGATGGCGAGGCGGTCGGCTAGAAATTCTGCCTCGTC
>JAKADJ010000159.1 GCA_021820645.1 Bacillota bacterium | reverse complement strand
ATTTTTCCACAGCCACTGATTCTGACTCAGCCATAACACCGTGGTGGGCACGAAACCACACTTCTGTCGAAATAGCTTTTCTAATAGATTCGGAAATTGACTCCGATATGCCTCGGGCGCTTCTTGATGGATCTGATCCATCATCTGGGTTAGCGTTCCGATGGCATCCCCGATTTCCTCAATCTTGCGTCGTAACTCCATGGCGAACGGTTGGTCGACACCACATTCCACGGTTGCATAATCCGTAGTTCCGTTAATGAAGATGCTCCCACCGGCGATGATGCGCGAATGACTGACATCCCCGGTAATGACCACATTTCCGTACGCAATCAGCACGGTTTGGACCACGGATCCTTGCACGACAAGGTCGCCTTCCTCGTGGAGAATTTCATGATCACGGGTAAGAGCTCCTGCTACGGCTTTTAAGGGGATTAAGGTGACGCCTTTGTCGTCCCAAATGACTCGGCCCGACGACTTAGCTACCAAATGTTGGCCCGTACTCGTGACAACGATGCCGTTGCCGAAACGAAAGGTCGATGGTGCCGCCTGGGGCGGTGCAATTGGTGTCCCGAACACGGTCATGCCGACCCGTGAAGGGCTTCCGGTGACGCGACTAGCCACCACGGTCCCGGCCGAAACGAGATCTGGATGCGAAATTTCGGTTCCTGGGTAATATTCCACTCGGTGTCGGGCGGTCGGGAGATAGGTGTCGGCGACCGCAGCGACCGCTGGCGTCCCGTGAGCAATGGGGATCGCACCGGTCTTTCTTTGCGCGAGGAATTCCTCAATCACCTCTAGCGCGACACGACCGTACCGAATTTTTTGACGATCCATTTCGTCGCGCACGTGTTCAACCACAATGGGGACGGGTGCACGCAGAAAATTGTCGGTCAGAAGTTCCAGGAAGTGCAGCGGGGGTGTTTCTCGGAGTTGACGCACCATCCCCCGTTCAAACGTCGCGGTCAGGGTCGCCACCATTCCCGGCCCATCCACGTCGATGGCCACTCGAGACTTAGAGGCCGGTGACTCCGGTCTCGCTATAATGTGATCGCTTTCTTGCACGACAATCGATCCACTAGAGGGCTTCCCATTCACTAACAATTCCATATCGTGACGGTCCGGGTCCAGATAAATGACCGCATAGGGCTCTCCGGGGTCGGGATTTTTCACGATAATATGGCCATTGGAATCGACCCATACCATCCCTGATCGGGGGGGCCTTAGGGTATCCAGATAAATTTCTTCCCCGGGATTTTGAGGAATCGGCTGGTCAGGGATAGGGTCGAGATTTCCTTTCGCGAGCGCAGTAATCCATTGCTTCAGGTTCATTTTACACTTCTTGTCGCGGGCTCACCCACTGCGCCAACCATTGGTTCCAGTCCTCCGCTTCATGGGGAATCCGCTCTAACGAGGCAATTAAGGTGTCTAAGGTTTCTAAAGTGATGGGCTTAGGTAAGAACATATCGACGCCCGCTAACGCGGCTTGTCGCCGAAGCTCGGGATCATCTAACACGGTAATCATCACCAACGTGGTGCGCGGATATCGTCGGCGTAGTTCTCGAGATAACTGAATCCCATCCATGCCCGGCATCTGGTAGTCCGTGAACACTAAGTCCACCGCTTGGGTTTCTAAGAGAGCGAGTGCAGTGGGGCCATCGGGGGCCGTTCTGATACTCTGGGCTCCAGCCTGGGCGACCAACATCGACAACACTTCTCGAGTCTCTTCGGTGTCGTCTACAATGAGCGTAGTGATAGGCATGTGATCCCTCCTCATCGCGGTATCCAATAGTGAGGAGTCTGGACCGCTATAGGGGAAAATTCGCGAATCGTGCCGAATTTCCTTTTTTTGTCGGCAACTTTTTTCATCGCGAGATGACCACCGGATCGATTCCGCGTTGGAGGAAATCTAAGGCCGTTTTTGGCTCTAATGGCCGCGATATTAAGAATCCTTGTAGCATGGAGCATCCGAGGCGAGAGAGCTCGGCCCATTCACGGTCTTTTTCGACACCCTCGGCGATAATAGAGAGGTTTAAGTCTTTGGCCAATTGAATCAGCGTCTTGACGATGGCGCGGGTTGGTTTGTCTTGGAGGCTCGACACAAACGAGCGGTCGATCTTCAACACTTGAATGGGAAGCGTACGGAGTGCAGCAAGCGAAGAGTATCCGGTGCCGAAATCGTCCAATGACCAAGAGATACCAACCCGGCGCAATTGGTGCATTGCGTCCAGCACACGGGCCAGGTCTTTAACCAGCATCGATTCGGTGATTTCGAGTTTAAGTTGACAGGGAGAAAATTGGGTTTTTTTGAGGAGATCCATGACCATCTGAGGGAACCGTGTGTCTTCTAGCTGACGCGCGGACACATTCACATGGACGTAGAGATCGGGTTTTTGGGTAATTGTTTGCCATTGCCGTACTTGGTTGAGGGATTCTTCTAGCACCCACGCCCCAATCTCTAAGATGGTGCCACTTCTTTCAGCGACGGGGATGAAGTCGGCCGGCGTGATGAGGCCGCGGGTGCCGTGGTTCCATCGGACCAGGGCTTCGAAGCCTTCGATGCGCCAAGTCTTGTTGGAAGAAGCAATGGGTTGGTAGACCAAAAACAGTTCTCCGCGCTCCAATGCATGACGTAATTCGTGGTCGAAGCTGGCGGATTGAAATCGGGTCGCATTCATGAGTGGTTCGTAGTAGCGATATTGTTCGCCCCCCGCGGCTTGGGCTTCCTGGAGAGCCACGACGGCTTGATGAAGAAACTGCTCCATCTGATCCTCGCGGTAGTCAACCAGGACGATGCCTGCGCTGATGGTGGGCACCCATCCGCGGTCACGACGCCGTAGAGCCGCATTGGCATCGTGGAATAGGGTGGGAATGCGGCCGGGGTCGGGATCTGAGATTAAGATCCCGAGACGGCCTGCGTTGATTTGAGCAATGATTGCCCGGGCTGGCAAATGGTCACGAATAGTAGTCACGAGGGCTTTGAGTGTTTTTGCGGATTGGACGCTGCCCACCGCCATCGAAAACAGATCAAATTGATCAATCTCGACCACCATTAAGGCAACACGCTGGAACTGACGGGAGAATTCCAGGGCATCAGTGGCCCAAAAGCCTAAGACGGGTAGGTCGGTAACGGGGTCTACCATCAATGCGCCGGAAATGAGCAATTCTTTGACCTCGTCCGCAGTCAATTCCCGCGTGGTCGACAAAAATCGCTCTCCGGACGCATCCTCGGCCACAATTTCAGTGTGAACCCAGTGGTACCGGGACCGGAGGTCTTTTGCGTCATACCGAGCTCTAAACAGTGCATGGCCCACCCCTTTGGTGGATAGTTCTCGCACTGCAGTCTGGATGCGATGCACCTCGCGTGGGTACACATAGGCGTCGATGGTTTCTCCTACAAGGTGCTGGGCTTGCTCCGGGTCCAGAAACCCGGGCTCAACCACCTCGAGGATACGACCCATCTGGTCGTGGCGCAACGTAAGATTAGGGGTTCCTGTTGTTGCACTCGGTGCTGGATGGATCCGAGGTTTAGGTTGGAGCGTCTCGACCACCCAGTCTCGGACGAGATAGATCCACTCGAGGTCCTCTTGCGAGGGGTAGCGCGGCTCGGGGCAATAGCAACTGAGCGTCCCTAATAAAGTGCCATGGGCGCCCAGGAGAGGGATAGACCAACACCCTGCGAGACCGTAGGTCTCGGTAATCCATTGAAATGTTTGCCAACGGGGATCGTGGGCCATGTCGGCAATATAGTGGGGCCGTGTATAGGGCCCGGCGGTTCCACAAAAACCCGTCCCCGGATCGATAGGCATTCCATTGAGGGCCTGATGGTACTCCATCGGGAGGCTTGGGGCGGCAGCTACCCTAATGTGTCCCTGGTGATACAGCCTGACGGCGGCAAATAGGTCCGGACGTTGGGTTTCGAGAAACATCATGAGTTTCTCGAGAGAGGGTTCAATCATGTTCTCATCTGACAGGGCTTGGGTATGTGCAATTTGGCGGGCCAGTTGCGACGGCGACGGGGGAGTCTTTGGTACGGTTGGGACGTTCGCCGAGGCGATCCGCAAGAACCAGGAGAGGTCGTGCCACTGTTGATGCACGAACGCGACCGAGCTTACTGCGAGTGCGGCGGCTTTTCCCGCACCCCATCCAATCAGGAGAAGCTCCTGGTTGGCTCCACCCCAGGAGGGCTTCCAGGCAATATCCCAACCCGCCGTGGGGGTCCATGTTGTCGGGGTTGTGTGCCCGTTCAGGGTAATGCCGTAACGGCTTACGTTGTCAACCGACAAGGTTCCTAGAAACGTGGCTTGCAGCGCTTTGCTTATGGCTCCCAGTACGATCTTGGGCCATTCGTAAGAGGGGTGCGGAGGGCGGTTTTGCATGAGCTCGTGCCAGGCGTTAACGAGTGGTGAGGCTTTACTAGGAATCTGAAATTCCATGGTACAGGGCTCCTCAAATGCAAAGTGTGTTGCCGGCTGCAGGCACAAATAAATAAATCGCCCTGACGGCGCGTAGTTAATGGATATTTCAAATCTAATCACGCCGCGACCCGTAACCTTCACGGTAACGGCACTCGGAAGCTTCTGGCATCCTAAAGTTCCTGTGTTCGACAATATTCGACCCGGCGGAGCCGATATCCTTTTTTAGAGCGGGATAGATTTCCTCGGGGTAATGGGATGGAGGGTCTAACTGGGGCGTCGCACGATGCGTAGAGGCTCGCGATTCGTGAGGCTCGAATCGCTAAAGAAGAGGTGGAGAGCGTTGTTGTGGAGGAGGTTTTGGTAGACGTCGGGCGCGACGTTTGGTTCAAGTTGAGTCATTTTATCCCACTCCACCGCAAAGTCGCGCGCTAATCCTCCGCTCCCAAAGAGCAGTCGGTCAGGACTCGTAGCGAGGGCTTCTTGGATCGCGGGGAGAGGAGCCTGGCTCGTCTCCAACCACACCTGGGGGTGCCGTTCGGCCAGCAAAAGGGCTTCTTCAATATAGGGAGAACGTCCGCCCATGTGTAGCAATACCACCGGCACCGTAGGAAATTCGAGGAGGAAGTCATCCCATAGTACGGGACTGTCGTACCGTAAGGTTGTGGCACCAGGGCCGGTGTGGACCACTAGGGGCCGCCGATGCAGCGATAATATTTTGCCAAGGTCCCGGATTGGTTCGGAGTACGGGGCAATGCTGTCCAATCCCGGATAGGCAAAGGCCCCCGCTGCACCATCTTCCATCAGGATGCCTAACTCCCGGGCCGCCATTGGGCGCGCCGGAGCCAAGCCGAGCCACCGGGGGTTGCCGGCGGCTTGGGCCAGAATCTCGCGTCCCGCTCCTAAAACGTCTGAAGCACGGAGGGCGCCCCAATCCAACAACACGCGCTTTTCGGCTTCGGGTCCGAGGGTTCTTTTGGGATCGAGATGAAATCCTTTGGGTGCCGGACATAAGGGGATGTAGGAGGACACATCGACTACGCCGAGTTGTACCAGGGGGGCCTTGGGATCTTGAGCCATCACCAGTGTTTCGGTTTCTTCGGCGGATGCAATGATGCGACCCTGGTGGGCGATGACGGCACCTCCCACATACTGTGCACCGCCGAATCGACCCAACAGCGGCGTCAAGATGACGGTGCCATCTAATTCCAGGCTACGGGTGACCGTGAGTTCTTGAAGATGGTGGCGCTCTTCAACCGTCCTCGCGCTGGCGGCCATGACAACCAGGCTCGGTCTAGCGGCTAAGGTCGCATTCCAGTGGCCCGAATCTACCGCGTCGAGCCCTAACAAGATGACTAATTTGCCCCAACTGGTCGTAATCGGTGTGATGCCCGTTCCGGGTTCGAACCAAGGGCGCTCTGTTGGGACAAACCCCATCTTGGCTTGACTGCCGACCAGAGTCCCGTCCCGTTCAATCACGATGCCCCGTTGCTGTTTTTTGCCACTGTCATTATCCAAAACGCGTAAACTCCCGGTGATCACCATGAGGTTCAATTCCTTAGCC
>JAKADJ010000158.1 GCA_021820645.1 Bacillota bacterium | reverse complement strand
GCTACCCGGTCGCAAGCGACCGAGGCTACTAACGGCAGCCAAGACCGGAGGCGCGTGTTCTATGCGAAGCGACCACGGGATCGGAGCAGTCGCGGGAGTACCCAAGAGCGGGTACCAGTCTCCTCCAGGTAAGAGCCAACCATTCGCAGCAATAAAGACAGCTGCATGGGGCGAGCCATGTGCCGGAGCCTGAAGCGTCGGATTCCCCTCAAAAGAAATTTCCACGGACACCGGAAAATTTTTCACCAACGAAACATTA
The DNA here is from genome assembly GCA_021820645.1 of Bacillota bacterium. The sequence goes on along the minus strand of JAKADJ010000158.1, from coordinate 5,724 downwards.
AGCGCCTGCCAACCCGTAATCGTCAACCGCGATACCGAAACTAAGCGGCCGTCAACTAGAGCCGCCGTCACCTTCAGGGCGGGATTGAGGAAAAACTTAAGGCGGGAGACCGTCGTTTCCGGTACAACATTGAAAGTCGTCCGGGCGTCCAATTGATTGGGGCCCATGTGGAGAATAGTCATCCGAGCACGTAGTAGCTTAACGTTGGATCGCTGTCCACTATGATACGCACCAGCCAGGGCCTCATAACTGTTAATGGACCCCAACCGCAGCAGCACGCCCCCGATCCCAATCGCCGCCCCTGCCATCGAGATCCCGAGCACGCTCGCCACTATCGAAAGCCCGCGATCCACGCCGTAGGATTTAAAACCCGCGAGGGCGACGAGAAAAAACCCCGTCACAAGAGTCAACACCGCCAAATCCATCAAGAGCGGTTGGTAGACACCATACCCCCAGATGGATGAGACGTGGCCCGCAATCCACGCAAACGGGGCAATTTCCAACGGTGCCAACAATGTCGCCGACGATGCCCCCCGCGCCGCCAGATTGTCCGAAACCACGAGGGTTGCAATGAGCCAAGCCATCGGCGCCAAAATTAGCACCAGCACTTTCCATATTCCCCGAACCCAAGATCCCAAGAGTACTCCTCCGGAAAGCCATAGCAAGTCAGTAAGGCCTACCACCAGCATACCGTCAGTCCAAGCAGTGGTGGCCCACGAGGATCCCTGCCAAAAATGGCTGGAGGTCCCGACCACAGTGGATAAATTAGTCACGAAGGCCGACAACAAAGACATGGCGACGAGAACCGTGGCTACCGCTACGGTCCGCATCCACGGCCTGGTTGGCCAGGCCCGGAGTATTTCGCCGGCACGCTTAGCTTGCAGCATGTCCGTAAGTTGGCCCCCGATTAGTCCAAACACAATAGGACCCACGGGAATTAGGGCCATGTTTAAGGATAAAATGATCGGCGATGTCCCTTTAGCACCTAAGAGCCAGACATCGCAAGTCGGCCAAACCAAACTTGCGGCGATCCAAAACCACAGGATGCGACCGCGCAGAACATAACGTGCCAACGTAAGGATTTCCGACCACCATTGCCTGCTCATAGTTGATATGTCCCCCGCTTTCGATGAACTCCAAAGGCTATCCAAGCGACTCCCAAGCACAGCAATCCTAATCCCAAAAGGCCATACTCGCCGCGCAGCAAGGCCGGGGACCAGGGGTGGTTACGTGCACTAAACACGTCTAATTGACCAGCGTTGGCAAAAGGAAAGCCACGGATGCCAAACCCCAAAACACTCACCACCAGGCATACAGTCACCCCAACCCAAGGATCGTGAAAGATCTCCGTGACAACAAAGGTGATGCCGGTAAGGAAAACCACGACGGGCACCACCAGTGCCACGGCGCGTCCCAAAATCACCGGCTCGCCGAGCCATCCCGGAAGGGTGGCCGCCAGCAGCACCCATCCAAAACCCCAACCGCTCACTGCCAGGAAGCGAGCCAGCACCCATGACGCGGTGCCTGTGGGCCATGCCAAGAGAAGGCTGCGTTGACCGTCCTTGCAGTCATACTCAAGTAAGAGCAAAGCGCCCACGGTCGCCCAGGGGATTACCACATCTAAAACGTCGGCATATCCCATCGCGCCGACCGAAGACCATCCGGGAGCCTTAATTAATGCGGATGCCAGCAAAGGCCTTTGGGGCTTACCCGGTAAAAACCAGACGAAGATCCCTATCACGATGAGTGCCATCGTGATCCATTGGGCTCCCGCATGAAAGAGACGCACCGTCTCTGCCCACCATACAACGATCATGGCGTAGACCCCAACGTGGTGCACACTAAGTACCCATCCTCTAATCCCGGCTCGAGCACAGGACAGGCCTCTGGGGGCGGTGAATCGGAAACGAGTCGGATACGAACGCCGCTGGTTTCTTGAACAATGCTGGCCACCACACCCTGGGCAGGAGATCGGTGACGATCCATCCACTGCGTACGCTGGAACTCCCAATCGTCCGTGGACAAGATGACTTCATACACTCGACCCCGGGCACGGTCCGCGAGTTCCTGGGGTGGTCCTTGGGCCACGATGTGGCCCTGATGCATGATGGTGATGCGCTGTGCCATGTGCTCCACATCGGACACAATGTGCGTAGAAAGGAGCACCGTGGCATGGCGGCCAAATTCCTGGATTAAGTTACGAAAGCGGACCCGTTCGTCCGGATCCAACCCTGCGGTCGGTTCGTCTAATATTAGTAGGCTCGGATTCCCCATCATAGCCTGAGCGATGGCGAGTCGTTGCTTCATGCCACCAGATAAGCCACCAATGCCGCGGCCAGCAACGTCCGCAAGCCCCACTTGGTCTAGCCAGTAGTCGGGGGAAAACCGTTCATCCCGAGGCGAGGCGCCCTTCATGCGGCCCGCATAGGCGAGGTACTCACGCGGTGTCAGGTGTTCGAGTAATCCATATTGTTGCGGGAGATACCCTAAACACTGTCGAATCTGATGATCCTGGCGCGGACGTGAGAACTGACCATACCGCACTACCCCATGGCTGGCTGGAGCGACGGTTGCCAGTATCTTAATCAGGGTAGATTTGCCGGCCCCATTGTTGCCCAATAACCCGTGGATGCCAGATCCAATCACCAAATCCACGTTATCTAAAACCGTTTTGCGCCCATAATTTTTGCAAATGCCCTCGGCGACCAGTTCCGTAGTTATCACACCTTATCATCTTTTGACTACGCGTATTGCTTGGCTCACGTATCAATGACGAGAGAGGAGGGTAATTTGGATCACGGCCTATAAAAATTGTTACCGGGCATGCACCACGGGCACGTGGAGGCCGTACCCGTGTGATGAACCAATTGATCCAATGAGAGCACGGTCAGCCAGGAAGGTAAATTCCGGGGAGCTTAGACGCATAGCCGGCTTGGTCACTCTTTGCATGAGTCTCTTTTTACGCATCGCTGTGTTAGCCCGGTCAACCCGATAATTCCTTTTCATAGCGAAAGAATTCACGACCCTGACTATCGACCCCGGTGTCTGTTTTACGAAACCCGAACTTCTCAAATAGTTTCAGCGAGCGCTCGTTAAAAGAGAAAATTTGATGGGCCACGAGCTTGGTCCAACCCAGTGTCTTGGCCTCCTCAATCAGAAGCCCTAACGCCTGACTTCCCACTCCACGCCCACGGTAACGCGCGTCCCCGATGACAATCGGCATTAAATTCTCACAAAGGCTAATATCCCCCACAGCGGTCCAGCCACCATCGCACACTTCGATGATAAACACTTGTCCGCGTACGGATAGCCAGCGATACATGCCTTCGATTCGATCCGCATCAAAGGGCACCGTCGTCCCTTCGGAAAAATGCAACACGTCCGGATCGGCATACCACGGCATCGCCAAGGCAATGTCGTCAGGGAGGGTTAGCGGTCTCAGTCTTACGGACAAAGGGCCGGACCTTAATTTAGGCATGTCATCTTTACCTCCCTTAAAAGAGCTATCATGATATCGAGCACCAATCCACGCCAATCGTTTAACCAGGACCACCACCGGCCTTGCCCCATTTCAATGCTCCGGCAATCAATCCTTCAAATCACCACCTAAAACCATCTCATGGGGATTACGCTGTTCCATGCTAGGTTGTGGGTGAGTTTATCCGGGATAAAAACTCCCACACGCATTGAGACACAGCCGTCGGGTTATCTAGTAGAAGGTCATGCCCCGCATCCGGCACCTCAACCACCTCTAGCCCCGGTATCTTGTCGCGAAGCTTGGCGGCCCCCTCCCTGCGTTGGGGTGCCATTTCAGTGGGAAGGGTGGCCATCACTAGCAGCGCTGGACAGGAGACCAGCGTAATATCCTGCACCCGATAGGGCGCTAGCGCCGACATCACCTGATTGGCGGTATCGACACGGATGCGGGGCACGACTGCTCCACCGTATTCTATCATTTGAGATTGCAACATCACCTCCGCATCGTGATCCCAGTGACGTGCCGCGTCGCGCTCGGCCTCGAAAAATGTCTCCCACGATAAAAATCGCCTCGATGCCAGGTAGTCCTGATTTTGCCGGGCCAAGTCATGCAGATCCGTCCCATCCGGAACCGGATCCAGGTACCCGCCTTCTAAGAGGACCAACCCTCCGCAGGTTGGGTTTTGGAGAACCCAGTTGAGCGCAAAGTACGCTCCGGCCGAATGACCTCCCAAAATGGGAGGACTGGCCGGAGACAGTGCATCCAGCACGGCATTCCAGACCGATGAAACGACCCGGTCATTCCAGTTCTCCCAAGCATCCGACTAACCATGGCCAGGGGGATCCAAAGCAGCGACGTTGTATCCATGATGTGGCCCTTCTCTTAAGACACGACGGAACTCTTCCGCCGTCCCGCCCAGTCCCGGCCATAGAACGAGCCATGGACTACGTAAATCATGGGTTTCTGTCACCACGCGCAGCCGTCTTCCCTCTACCGTCAGAAATTGTTCAGCCATGGCTTTCTTCTTAGCGATTGATGTGGCATCGGGACCCCAGTCCAAGTCGCCCTGCTTGGGGCCCAAACAAATACCGGATGGCCCAGCAACAGCACCCATCACGGTTCCCAGTCTTGGAGCAGTGCCCACTGAACCGTGGGCCAGGCGTCGTCGTTGCCTAAAGTCCCCACCCAAACCGTATTAGACGGACCGTTTTTAACGTATCTTTCCAAAAAGAATCGGGTGGACGCGGCCATGCTCTTTGTCAAAATTTCTTTCTCCGGCACCCAGTGGAGCGTGCCTTCTTCGGTGTCTCTCACGCGACGATGGGACACCACCCCTAAATAAAGATATTGGACGCGAATTTCATCGGCTCGTCTCCGATGGATGAGGGCCTGGAGCCGAAAATCCCGGATCTGGTCTCTGCGTATTCCCGTCTCTTCCTCCACTTCACGAAGTGCCGCCTGTTCGGGGTCACTAATTTCGTGAGGTTCCAAGTGCCCTCCCACACCAGCCCACAATCCGGGTGCTAAGGTGCGGGTCTCGGCGCGTTGCATCAGTAGCCAATCCGATCCATTACACAAAAACGCGGTCGCCATCTGGCGAAGGCGAATCGTCACAAGGGCACGGTCCTTCCCAAAAGAAGTTAATGAGCCATCCCTACCATATCATGGGATGAACGGTTTGACCGCGATTTCATCGTATTCAGAAACAGACTGCTCCAACCCACGTTGGTAAAACCACTGTCCGGCGATTGGCGGAACGGTACCCAAGAGCGGTATGATGGCACTAAGAAATCTCAGGATAGGTGGTAGCATCCATGCAAAAATGGACCGTGATCTCCCGTAAATATGTCGTAAAGAATGCGCCCTATAACACGCTACGTCGGGATCGGTGCCGACTCCCCAGCGGACAAGAAATTGACTACTATGTGAATGAATACGGGGACTGGGTCAACGCGCTGGTGGTGACGACTGAGCGCCGCATCGTATTGTTGCAACAATATCGACATGGCGTGGAGTCCATCATGCGAGAAATACCGGGCGGCATGATGGAGCCCGCGGAAGCCCCGGAGGATGCGATTGTACGAGAAGTACGGGAAGAGACGGGTTATGCATCGGCAAAGCCTCCCGTTTTCTTAGGAAGGTTTCACCCGAATCCGGCCACCTCAAATAACCTAGTGCATTGCTTTTTGATTGATCAAGCCAAGTCTATGGGCCCGCAAGCATTAGACGCGACCGAAGATATCTCC
>JAKADJ010000157.1 GCA_021820645.1 Bacillota bacterium | reverse complement strand
GGCACCTAATTATACCAAAAACCCAGTGTTCATGCGGGTTTCAGCGTTTTTTATTGGTAAAACCTTGTGGTGAATTCGCGGTGCGAAAGTCAAGTAAAAGAATGCCGTGCCATCCAGGAAAATTGTCCTGACCTAAAAAACCCCGTGACTTTGAAGATTGCCGAAAAGATGGTCGAAGATGCGGGAGATCCCAGCCAGCGTAGGATCGCAAGGGCTGGGTGCTCAACTGATACTCTAGTTGGAGATAAACAATATTTAAGGAAACTGTTCACACCCTTTTGCGGATAAGATTATCTACGACAGTCTGATCGATGTCTCTCGGATTAGTCTTGGACCGGGTATCAGAAAGAACCTCGCGGACGAGTACCGAAACATTAAGCGGGTTCACGGAATGGTCACCATTCTATAACGACCACGGCTCCTAAATGGCCGAGGGGTGGCCGCTCGGGCGGGGAGGCTATTTACCTTAAGTAAAAATCCGTGACACGGCCTGGTCCTCGGCTTAACGGCAACATCCGGGACGTACGGCAGGAGCCAGGGCAAGCGAATGGGGCTACGTAAAGATGTTGCCTGAGAACGGCTTGTGTGAATGCCATCATTCGTCCATTCCATAGATGTGGTTCCATAGGGCTTTATAGTGCCGCGCTTCGGCGGCGTGGTCTTGCTCTGTCAGGTAGGTGCATACCCAGTCCACGAGGTTTGCTAGGTGACGCTCGGTCTCCGCTCGTAGGTCTAAAAACCAATCCTCGTACACGGAGATAGGTGCATCGCTCGCGAGGGTGTGGAGGACGGTTTTAACCATTAACAATTTTCTGGTCGCGTCTGACTCCTGCACGGCATGGGATACCAGGTTAAAGAGATTGAGCACATCACAATGAATCACTCCTTGCAAACTCACGTGTTCATGGTCGGTGACGAGGAATTCCCTGCCATCTACTGAACGCAGAACGGTTCTCAAGTGGGATAAATACACCCGAAGCGCGCGTCGACTCTTAGCATAGGGGATCTCGGGCCATAGGTCGTCACAGATTTGCTCCCGGGTCGCAGTTTGGTGAAAAACTAGGTAGACAAAAAGCTTTTTTGCCGATCGTTGGTTCCATCCGTGGAAGATTTCCTCTCCATTCACGGTCACGTGAAATCCCCCAATGAGCTCCACTCTTAGCTCGCCCACCGCACTGATTTTTCGCTGTCCGAGCTCCAGAGCCGTCGGGATTTGCGATCTCATTGTGTTGTAAAAGCTCTGAATAAACGCGTCTGGCACGGGAAAAGGTGTGGTAGCTTTTAATATGAAGCGCGTCATAAACACGGCCGTAAGATTTGGCTGATCCAGCACCACGAAGTAAGCCGCTCCGGGGACCGTAAAAAACTTGTAATCCGGTAAATAGAATGCGGCAAGAGCCGATAAGTATGGAGGATAAACTACGTCTCGTTCGCCAGAAATGAGTAGGGTCGGCGTCGTGACCCGGCTCAGATCTGCTAATAGTCCCGGGGAATGGCTCATTTCCATCAACCGCACATAAGTAGATATGGAAAAGCTTCCCTGACCGATATGAGCCCGATCGGGATGATTTTGAGGTAGCGTCGTCATCAAATCTTGAATAAAATCTCGCACGACGATCGTACCACCTTTGGTGATCCCGTTTCGATGTTGATTGACGCTGTCTAGAAGATGTCCGGGATAAAATGGAAAGGACATGAGGACGAGCGTCTCGACCAGGTTGGGGTACAATAGGGCAAACTTCATGCCGAGGATGCCGCCAAAACCTAAACCCGCCAGATGAAAACGGGGTAATCCTAAGGATCGAATCAGGTGCAGTAAGTCCTCGCAGTAGGTAGCCCATGTCAGCGGTTTACTGGCCAAGGGGCTTTGACCGAATCCCCGTAAATCATAGGTGTAAACCTCAAAAGACTTGGTCAGTTCCGGGATGATGGCGTGAAAAACATCGTGATCCATCGCATTTCCGTGGATTAGGATTAGGGGGACTTCCTTACTCGGTGTATCTGCGGCATGATATTCGAAAAATAGAGAGTCTTGTCCCAAGGGGATGAAAGGCATCCTGGCCTCCCTACCTCATGATTTATCGTGTTGCCTTATCCTTTTGATGGATGTTGGATGTAGCGCTAGTGTAGCACTAAGAGGACTATACTTCCCATAAATAGAGACTATTGCATTGAAGCAACAATGACTATACCCGCTGGGAACCTTGGATCACTCAGTTCGTAGGCTCCCGACGTTATTTCGTAAAGGGGTCAAACAGTATGGCAACGAATGCGGTAAGCGCATCCTCGAGGCGGCAATACGGGCGCATTGCCCTGGTTCATGAGCCCATTAGAGGAACCATTTATCTAGACGCGGTTGGAGGCAGATCCGTCGAGCATTGTAGCGATATGTCCATTATCAATATTGGTCTCGGTGGCGCCTGTTTTGTAACATCCCTTGACTTTCCGGTGCGTCGCGACTATGTCATCCTGATAAAGATAGAGACCACGAATCCGCCGCTCCACCTACCGGCCGAGATCGTGTGGAAATCCTCCTCTACCGCAACTCATCAGAAGCTCTATGGCTGCAAGTTTGTGGATGAAGAAGCGAAACCTTTCCTAAAATGGCTATGGTTTGGATACAACTTGGCGCAGCGGGAACGTCTGGCACATCCTTTGCATGTGTATCAGGATAGTGCTCGGTGGAGACAAGGCCGGGAACCCGTTGTGTCGGATGTGTTATAGATAGTCTCATGGTGAAGGGAACCCCAATGAGGGGTTCGTTCGTCCTTGGGGTTGCATGGGGGCCCCCCAAGGGACGCGACCATCTCCCCGTCTTACTGCAAGAGGACCTGGTGTTGGCGCAATCCGTTATGCGGGGGTGACTGGAGACCGGTCACGTCGAGTACAAAGCACCGCCAAAAATCCCAAGAGCACCGCAAATCCTGAACCGTAAAATAGCCAGGAATAGCCTAGACGGTCCATGAGAAAGCCGATTGCCGGCTGGCAAATGAAATTACCCAGTCCCGCCGCCATGAGCCACAGGCCGGTAAAGGCGCCGACATCGGCAGGAGTCGCGAGGGTCGAGAACCAAGGATATCCATTAATGTTGACAAAGGCCCAAAAGAAACCGCCGATCAGCGCTAAAATACGTAGCGACCATACGTCGACGAAAAAGCTAATCGCGAGAAATGCCAGACTTAACCCCAGGGCGCCGACTAAGATGACGCCCCGCCGGGTGATCCGTCCCGCAAGAAACCCGCTTGGCACTGCGAAAATTAAATAGGCCAGGGCAAATAGACCGATGGTGATCACGGCCACGGATGATGCGAGGTGCAGGTGATACACCCCGTATGTGACAAAAAAGGTTTCGACCGAACTTTCCCCGCCGGACCAAAAGAAGACGGCAATTAAGAGCCAGAAGGCCGTCTTATCCGGACGTGCCACGATATGTTGGGCGGCGTGCCAAAGATGTTGGAGGCCTACGCCGTCGCGGGTGACCCCGGGCGCTTTGGGTTCACGAATGCGCCAATACATCACCACCGGAATGATGAAGAATAGGACGCCTACGACCAGAAAAGGGACTTGCCGACCTATGTGGAAGAGAAAAGGTCCCACAAAAAACGCCAAAAGCGCCGCGAAGCCTGCTAAGCCGTTAATAATGCCGCTGGCTTGGCTACGCTTGGCCACGGGTGTCACGTCCGGCATTAGCGCGATGGTGGGAGCATAGAACGTATTGGAAGCGACGGCGTAAATGATGTCGATGGTAATGAGGAAGCCTGCCCCGATCTCCCAAGGGAAAGCGATGAAGAGCAGGCCGGTAATGGGCATGCCGATAAGAATATAGGGAAGACGGCGGCCAAATCTCGTCGCGGTGCGGTCAGATCGAGCCGAAAAGTACATATTCAGGACGACCCCCATCAGGGTGCGGATCGACACGATAAGCCCAATGAGGGCGACGCTCGGGACATAGTGGCGAATGAAAAGGGGCACGTAACTATTGTAGATGCCCGCAGCGATGGAGATGCCGAACATGCCTAAACCCAACACCGCCGACGAGGCATAAGTAAATCGGTTGGCCGGATTCTCTGTCCCTTGATACGTCATAGTCCAGCTCCTTCTGGTTGAAGCCGACTAATCCGAATCACCAGCAGTTGATAGGCCGTCATCACCATGCGTGTCGTTCCCTGGTCCAGGGAGAGTCTCTCCTGGGCGGTTTCTTCTACTAAATCGGTGCGGAAGACTTGGCCAACGGGGATCGGCCATTTCACCACAAATTCCGCGCGATCGCCCGACATTTCGCCGAGATGATAAATCCAGTCCCCCGAGCCGTCTTCGGCTGACTTCATGGATAATAAGGCGATGTTGGCCGGAAGCCCCGTTAGGGCTGCATGAACGGCAGGGACATCCCGATCGGTAAGTTGCACGTCTACCCAGGGAGTTTCCGTAAAGGCATGGGCACGCGCCATGACGTCGTCGTCAAACCAGGAACCGCGATGCGGCATCAAAGCCAAGCGGACCGGCGATGGCTCTTGGTCTGCAATCGGATCCGGGAACAGCGGTGTGGTCACTAGGGTCACCGTCATGACACCATTGTCGATAGAGTGGCCATACCGGCCATCGTTGACTAAGGCCAGGCCATGATGAGGCTCGGCCAGGTCAATAAAGCGATGGGCCACCCACTCGAACCGCGCCGCATCGACCGGTCCCGAGGGGACGGTGGGAAGCGTGTCGGCACCCCATAGCGTTTCTCGGGTGACAAACTGGCTCACTAGCGTCGTAGGGACCCGGTATTGAATGACGAGATGCCGATCGCCGACGACCATCGAAAAGCTAAGTTCGATGCGTTGCTCGGGACCATTGAGGACTAAGTGCTCCACGATCGTCGTGGCTCCGACGTGGTGCGTGAGGGTCAGGTGCGCCCAGTGTTCGTCTTCCCAGTCGAGCCGGATGGGATCGCTGGTCAAGGGAACGACTCCCCGCTCTTCGGCAGGCACCAATTCCCAAGCATCGAACTGGGTGGGGTGCTGGTAGAACGCGGTTAGCCCCGCGAGGGAGTCTAATAGGGGCCGACCCTGATGGGTAAGGGAACGTATCCCGTCTGGCATAACATCTATAACCAGGGCCCCACAGCTCCAGTGGTAGTGGGATAGACCCGTGATGGGAGCGAATGATTGGACGGGCGCGGTCATTTCTCGAAGAGGCCAGGAGGTGACCGATAGCGCGGGAAGGGTCGGTAACGGGACGGCAAATTGACCGTCCCCAGCCGGCATGGCATCGTGCCAGGCCCCTTCCCAGAACACTTGAAAGGACTGCGCCCGCGGCATGACCAGCATCCCCGACGGACGATGAAAACGACTGGGGTGTCCCACAATGAGAGTCTGATGGGGCCCCTGGGGTGGCACCAAGGTGTCGACCGCTGCCCGCCGCCGGGGCTCTAACTGGTTTCGGATCCATTCCATGTCTTGGCCGAAGTCCTCATATACTTGATGGATCGAGGAACCGGGTAAGATATCGTGGAAATGATTGCGCAAAAATCTTTGCCAGGGTTCATGTAGAGAGACGGGAAGGCCAGCTAAAAGAGCCCAGGCTTCGGTAGCCACCAATAGGCGTTCGATGGCTCGGTTGGCTGATTTGACCTTACTTTGACTCGTAAAGACGCCACGATGATATTCTAGATATAAATCGCCTCGATAGATGGGTAACATAGCGCGGTTATCGTCCGATGCCTCCAATTGATCGAGTGATGCGTCAATTAAATGGGGTAAAAGTGGAAGCCTTTGATAACGGCGGATGCGCTCCAACATGCTTTCATCCGGTCCTCCCCCGCCATCCCCGTGACCGAAGGCATACAGTACCCGGTTCTGGCCTCCCCCATCACGGAAGCGCTCCCATGCCAGTTTCAGATCGCGGATACTGGCCTTACCGTTATATCCGTCCGGTGAATTTCCAAACAACATCGCTTCAACGACCGATCCATCGGGACCCATCCACAGAAAGTTCTT
>JAKADJ010000156.1 GCA_021820645.1 Bacillota bacterium | reverse complement strand
ACCTTCTTACCCTACTAAAACCGGGCAGCTACTTTCTCAACTCGGGTCATATGCGTCTTGGGGCTGGTGCCCGCCTGGTTAATGCGGTCGAGATGGGCAAAGCCTGGCGTGTTAAGGCATCCAGGGCACCCGATACTGAAACCCGGGTCGAATGGTGGCATGCCATTAGTCAAGATCCAAGTCTTGGGACCCTAATGAACGAACGGGCACGGCGATTTGGTGCGGTAGCCGATGCGGATGCCGAAGCCCCCAGTGAATGGCACATGAAGACCCTAAAGTCTGTGGGATTTACCGATGCGGCCATCGTGGGGCAGTGGTTTGACGAATCTTTAGTCATGGGGGTGGCTTAAACTGGCGAATCCTGTGGTATTTAGTGCCATACCGTCTTTAGTGGTCGCTCGAATTCACGATGTCCCGATTCATTTACCACCGGATCAACAACGATTGGTGGACATGCTTTGGCAAGCGGGGCTCTCGGAACACCCGACCTGGTTTCGCGGGGAGGTGTTTACGATCGCAGAAATCAGGCAGAGTGTCGACCGCATCGAATTTGGGTTGGCCCGCACCGATTATGCGCATTACTTAGCAACCGTCAAGGGGCTTATCGACCCGCAAGTTGCCTGCCAAGTTCTGTATGGTGCCGCGATCTTGAGGACCCGGGATAATCATCTGGTATTTGGCGAAATGGGGCCCGAGACCACGTATGCCGGCCGACTACAAGGCATCGGTGGCGGCATCTCGGATAAAGACATTGAGAACCACCAGGTGGACTTGCCAGGCAGCGTGATGCGAGAACTCTATGAAGAGACTGGGGTGAACACCGCGGAGCTGATACCCCGTTGGCTCAAGACGGGTGGACCTTATCACTTTGTGGTGGTCGTGTACGAAGCACGCTTGGCATCAGATCTGGCAACGTTAAACAGGAACTATGCCCGGTTCGTGAAGGACTTAGAATCGGTAGGCGAGGCTCCGGAATTTCGAGAGCTAGTGTCCCTCCCGGCGACCCGGGACGCCGTTGCGCGGTTTGTCACCGAGGATGGGCGGTCCCGGGTCGACTATTTGGACGGCGTCTTATCCCGCATGGTGGTGGATACGGATACGGGGGCCTAGTCTCTGTCGCTGTGGTTCGGATTGGTCCTGTCTAGCCGCAGCTTCTGTGGCGTGTGGACCTCGCCTATGTCAGGGAAAGTTCCTGTTGGCGCTGAAGGTAGCCGGTAGGCGGGGTGACAGGCGGGTTACTTAACCAGGTAGTAACCATCGCCTTCAGATATCGCACCAACGGTTGGTGCCGAAATCCCAGGGCAGTTTGAGCGCGGGTGGGATCCAGGCGGGAGGACCATTTGCCGCTAAACGGCGAAACGTTTCGGGATGACAACCCCGCCTGTACCAACTGAGCTGCCGTAATCGGTTGCAAGCGGTGTGGGGTGCCGAGAAGATCGGCTAAAATTTTCACCATCTCGGCGACGGTAAGCTCTTCATCTTGAGAAAGGTTAAAGGCTTCCCCCAACGCGTGGCGCTGTCCGCGAAGTCCCACGATGGCTTGGGCCACATCCTCGCAATAGACATGGCGGATCGGGTTGGTGCCACCATTCGGCAATAGCACGGGGCCCCCATCGGCGATCCTCCAAAGATAACTTTCGAGTCGGCGCTCGGGATCTCGGATCCCGTTCACGATGGGTAGTCTAAGGCACGTGACAGGGAACCGGGTTTCATGCCAAGCTTGAGCTAAAATGGTCTCGGCATTGTGCTTACCGGCGCCATACTCCCAGTTGGCCAGATCGTCCGGCGTCGTGGGCCGCTGCGACAACCTCCCGGTGAATTGGGACTCACTCCAAGGACTCGTACAGGGTAATGCAGCGCCTTCTTGCACCATGTATACGGCGCCTGAACTAATGAAGATGTAGTGACCGGTGCGATTCTTTAGGGCGTCGATCGCGCTCTTTGCATCGCGGGCGTTGTAAGCACTAAAATCGACGACCGCATCAAAATCACGGCCCATTAAGATTCTGCCGAAATTAGGAGTGGTGCGATCCGCGTGCAACCGCTCGACGCGCTCGCCGAACGGATCCGGGTGCTTTCCCCGATTGAGGATGGTTACCTGTTCTCCTGCCGCCAATAGGTTCGAGACCACGAGGTATCCCATAAATCTGGTGCCGCCGATGATAAGTGTACCGCTCATTGTTGCAACTCCTTGTTGTTAAGTTTGTCTGGTACCGGGTGGCGGAAATCTTGTGAGGGTGGGGCGGTCGGCTTCATGCCGGTTCTGTACTCTCTTCTCGAACGGCGGGACTCTCCGGCACGTCAAAGTAACGGATAATCCACCAGGCTGCTATCAATAAGAGCAAGGGAATGACACCGACCAGGACCCTAAATCCGAGCGAGACTAACGGCTTGGCAATCCCACGGCTGTTGGCCTGGTAGCCGGAGTAGTGTAGCACCAGATATAACAGCAAGGCTTGAATTGAGACGCCTAGCCGCAACACAAATCCATTAATGCCGTAAAAGAGACCCTCTCGACGTACTTGACCCTGGGCAGCATCGAGATCGATGACCTCGGCCAGCAAAACATCGGCCAGGGACAAAAACCCTGCCAATCCGATTCCAATAATCACGGTAGCGGCTAGCACCCAGGTCAGGTTCTTCGCCCAAATAAATGGCATCACACCCACCGCGAGGAACCCAATGGCCCACAAAATGGCCCGGTGCGTACCTTGATGGCGCATCCAACGCGTCCACGGTACCACGGTGGCCAGAGCGACCACAAAGATACTAGCCAACACCAGGCTCAGAAGACCGTGGGTAATATGTAGTACGTACTTAGCGTAAAACGGCAACACGGCAGGAATAAGGCCCAGAGTGAGTTGCACTAAGAAGTTGGTAGCCAAGTATCGTCGGAACCCGACGGCGGATCGGAATAAATGCCAGGGTTCGGCAATCTGCCAGTGGGGTACCGGGGCAGAGATCCTATCCTTCACCTCGACCGAACCTTTAAGCGAGAATAGAAACCCCCCGGTGCCCACAACAGCTAATAAGATACCCATCATGGTCCATCCCCAGTGGCCGTAAATAATTGGCGGGAGCGCCACTCCTATCATGAGCGCCACGATGCCAATCGCTTGTCGGGAGGACTGAGCCCGAGATCGCTCGGCGATGGTCCGGAACATTTCAGGGAAAAGGCTAGTCCAGTTTAGTACCACCGCTAAGTATAGGGTGTCAAAGAGGACCACTAACACCAGGAAATAGAGCGCAAGGTTGGAACGCCCCACCAGTGGGTGCCAAAGCAGTGCAAAAACCACCCCCAGTGGGATGGCCAGTCCCGCAATATAGGGAATTCGGCGGCCGCGACGCGACCGCGTTCTGTCGGATAATTGCCCAATTACGGGGTTTAAGACCGCATGCCAGACGCTCTGGATGGCCATTACCACGGTAATGGCTCCAATGGGTCCCCGTAAATGGTCGATGTAAAAGAACAATGCGAACGTGGCAAAGGCTTGGCTAAAAATATTGGATCCTAGGTTCCCTAATGCGTACCAATGGGGGTGGGGCGTTCTTGTCCTCATACGGGAGCTCCTTACTGCCAACGGATGATATAACTCCGGGTGGGGCTATCAGAACTCACGGCCACACGCACATCGCCGTGGGCCGTATTGACTAAAAAGCTCATCCCAGGTTCCATGACCAGTTTAACACCATCGGGGAAACATTGGGGAAGATGGTCATGATGTTGTGGTGTTCCCCAGGCTTGCGGCGTTTGACTTGGAGCGGGTCCTCGGTCTACGGTAAGAGTCCCACCTCCGGGAAGCTTTAGGGTTTGGGCGTGGCCGAGAGGTCCCCAACCATACAATGTGATGGCCATCAACGCTTGGGTCAGATCCACCCCGGGCCCCTCCGTGATGGCGGCCAGACTGTCCACAATCCCCTCGGGTCGGTCGGTTACACTAGAGCCTTCCAAAAGCGGTAAGGCATAGCCCTCGCGAATCCAAATTGGAATCTTGTCGAGTGGCACGTCTAGTTGGATCCACGTGGGGCCCACATCGATCTGAGTACTCCACCAATAGCGCCAAGAGCCGGCCGGGATATAGACGCGATGCTGTCGGCTCTTCCTTGTCACCACGGCCGCCACTAAGATTGAGGGGCCAATCAGGAATTCCTGGTCCAAGCTCCAGGTTACGAGATCGTTCGGGAACTCGAGGGCCAGGGCCCGAATTAATGGTTGGCCGCTCTGGTGCGCCAGATGATGCCAAAAAGGATAAAGCGCCGTGTGCAGTCGGGCGTAGCGGGTGTAAATCGTGGTGGTTTCCTCGTCACGTTGAAGGTTCCAATTCCGAGGTCGTGCGGTCCCGTGATGGGTGCGCATCACGGGAAGCAAAGCCCCGACTTGAGTCCAACGGCAAAAAAGATCTTTTGTCGAGGGCTGGGTCAGTCCAAACGTCATGTAGCCGGCAATGTCCGTCGACCAGTAGAAAAATCCCGCTAATTGGGCCGAGAGCACCTGGGGAATGACAGTGGGAAGCCCATCCGCGCGCTCGAAGTCGGTATCCGAGTCACCTCCCCACATGACCGGGGCTACGGTATGGCTACCGAGGCTGGCTGAGCGCACGAAGAACGTATAATCGCCATCCTGACGCGCCTTATCCCAAAAATCACGGTGCAGTTGTTGCCACAAGAGGGGCCATTCATTGTGGCGTGACCAGCCGCTACTACCATCGGATAGTTGCGCCTCAGGCGGCAGGTACTCACCGAAATCGGCCATCCACCCGTCAAACCCAAAATCCAGAGCAGGTGCTAAACAACGTTCCGCAAACCATGCGGAAGCTTTGGGGTGGGTCAAGTCGAGCTCCCCGTGATGGATCCCCAGCACATCAATGCGAGCGGGGCTGCCGTTTGACATCTTTACTAATAGGTCTTTTTCGAGAGCGTCTTGGTAGAGCGCGCTACCCTCGGTGATCTCCGGGCAGAAATAACCGAGCAATCGGAATCCTGTCCGATGTAGTCGCTTTGAAAAATTGGGCAGATCTGGGTAAAGCGACGAATCTATCGTGTGGGACAAAGGACGCATCCAAAAGCGTTTGGCGTCTTCCCAAGAGCCCATCCAATCCTCGATCCAAAGGGCGCTGGAGGGAATGCGATGCGAGCGTAGGAATTCAACCAATGCGGTGGCTGGCTTCAGGCCACGGACGCTGTCGTTCCACGGCCCGAACACCCATGCCGGGGGGGGCGGCGGGTTGCCTAAAATCTGAAACTGGCGGGCAAGAATGTCTAGTGGGGTGGGCCCGACCACCACATGGAGCTCGAGCGTTGTCGACCATGCCGTCACCCGACGCTGGCGACTCTTTATGGTCCAGCGTAGCAGCTCCCGATTATCGAACCACGCACTATAGCCTCTTGACGAGAGCCAGAGCGGTAAGCTGGCATACGAGGGATAGGGACCCTTGGGGAAGGGTACCCGCCCAGTAAATTGAAGCCCACGAGACCAGCGGCCAAGACCCACTGGGCCTTCCTCCACCCAGGAATCGAAAGAGGCCGGCGGGCGGATCGGGTGGCCATGTTCGCCAAAGCCGAGCCATTGTTCTGTAGGCTCGGTCAGAAAGCCCACATCAATCCGGTTCATCCGGGGATTATTGGTTGAAATTCGCATACAAAGATGCCAAGGCTCGGGGTCCGTTACCTCGACCCGGACGCGGGTATCGGGATCGGTGGTGGCAAAAGATAGTTCCATGACGTCATCGTCGGGCTCCAACGGCGGGATGATCCGGGCTCTTGTTTGGGCGGTTTCTTTAATAAAGTCCCAGGCAATGCGATGGGTGATGCTGACCGGACCCGAAGGAGCTATTCCGAGGAGCGCTAAGGGCAGCACCAGGAGATCACGTGCGGAGTCATGCGATCTCACCACGAGGCGCCACGGGTCGGATTGGAGCCGAATCCGGGTGTCACTCAAATTGGGCAATCATTATCGACCCCCCCGGGGTGCGTAAGCCACCCCAATTAAATGCGATTATAG
>JAKADJ010000155.1 GCA_021820645.1 Bacillota bacterium | reverse complement strand
AACACACAACCCAAGATTTCGGCGAGGACGACCAGAAATGACACCAGCCTCGGTGAACGGAGTTTTTTACATGAGCAGAAAGAAGAACAAGCAGGCCGAGAACACGATCCCGGCGGGATACACGCTCGACTACGTTTCCGGCAAACAGTTCAAGGAAACAAAAAAAGAGCTGGTCCGGCAGCGGGTCGTTCGCGCCTTGATCCACGAATACGGATTCTCGCCGGAAGACATGGAGCTGGATTTTTCCATTGGAAGAGTGTTGGAGTAGCGCTGTGCGCCTGCCGTACAGGCAACGTTCCCGGAATGTTCGACATACAATCTGCGGGAATCTTTCCTGTATCCATTGATCACCCCGACATCGGCGCGATTTCTACCGCCCAGGCTTGTGCGGTGGCCCAGGCTTGGATGGTGGCTTGCACTGGGCTAGGAAGCTCGGGGATGACGATTCGAGGGATAGGCGGTTCTCGATGGAGCCAATACCAGGGCCACCCACCCTGGTCGTGCAACGCCAGCACGGCGGACAAAAGCAGATCGACCGTAGCCACCGGGCCTACGGACCAACTGCCGGTCAGGCCCGATTCTTCCTCGACCCATTGGATGATCGCCACGAATCCGTCCGTGTCCGGAATCACGGTGACGCTGGGGATCCAGTACAGGGATAATGCGTCGAATGCCATACGGTTCCTCCTCGTTGCGGGAATCTGTTACAGAATACCAGCCTGGGTCAATAGGTGATCAAGGCCTGCGATCCACGCCGGGGGGATGACTCCGAGTTTCCAGCAGAGCCCCACGATCATCGCCAGAATGATAAGAGCGAGTGCTCCGGGTAGAGGTTCCGTTTCCGCGTTTATCGGATGATGAAGCTTCATAGTCGCACCTCCTCTGCATAACGACAGGATTCTGGCCAGCCCCTGAAACCACCATGGCGGATAACTTCCAATTTTACCCCCACTCTAACGATCAACACGGTCAGCGACACAGTGGGTCTTAGTACTGTCCATGACGGGGTAACCACAGTCCCATGGTGAACGCGATAAGCCCCAATCCGCCCAGTGCGATGGCCTAAGAGTATAATGGCACTCGTAAATAACAAACAGCACGTCGTCTTTATTTTACGTGATTAGGATGGTGTATAAGTGTGCTGGCAAACCTTTGAAGCTTATGAGGGTCTCGACGTAAAGGCGGCTGAAAATTTGGCAACTATCTTTCAACAGGACTTAGTGCGGTGGAGCAAATATTTCCCGATTTTTCGTAGAATCACCCCCTACGTAACAATCGACGTGGCGCAATCATACCCAGAACTATATACCGAACCCTACCAAATTCTCACGATGCTTCATTCGGCGAACCACGATATGAAATCCGTGATTGCGGTAAATTTGCCGGTGTGGCTTCCTTCTCAACGACAGCTAAGAACCATTAATGCCATCCAACATGGATGGCTTTTTGGCAACAGCGGTCCTGCTTATCTTAGCGTGGCTTTTTATCATGAACTTGGCCATATTCTGAGTATAGCTGAATACCAATCCAGGAATCCAACCTATCAGCCAGAAGTCCGGGATGTTCCACAACTTGAAGCAAGCGCAGACCTTGCCATGAAGCGCGCTTTCCCGCCCGCCACGTATCATGCCACAAAAAACGCCATCCGACATGCATGGCGAGCATATCGACGCTGGCGCGCGGATTAAAGGCCACCCCCCCGATGTGAATCCACTGAGTGGGATGACAATGGTTCGGTCCTACACAGCCGGTTGGTGTGAGTTGAGTCCAACAGGGAGCTTCACCGGGTTGTGCGAGATTGATCAAATCGTGGATCGGCCACCGCCCATTCCATTGCCATCCTGGTCCTGGGTATCGCGCTGTTAATGCCTGGGCGAGCATCTTCACGCGCCTTTGATAATCGGCCGCGTTCCAGATCCATCGCCAAGTCTTGAGCGGATTTTGCATCGTCACCCCTCACTTCCCTTCTGATCTCTCTCCCCATAAAAAAAGCCCCCGCAGCGCGGGGGCACAGAACCGTGTCTGAAACGGCGGTAGATTAAGTTTCATTTCTAAGAATATTGAAAATAATGGTCGTCAATCTATAGAGACTCGTGCCAACCCAAACAATGACGGCAACCCAGAGTGCGAACTCCCACCGGAGATCGCTGGGGACTAAAATTTCCATCGCGAAAACCAAAGAGATCCCGGCTAAAGCGAATCCGGATATCAAGGGTAAGCGCATATACTGTAGTAATTGCCTGTAACGGTTGGCGTCACGTATAAACCTTATAGCACGCGTCTGACCCAATCCAATCACAATGGTCATCAACGTCGCAACGAATCCAATCACGATGGCAGCGACGGACACGATGGTGGATGCTAGCTGATCAAAAACCTCAACCGTGAGGTGCGGGGGATGGGCATAGAGAAATACTCCTACGGCGCAACTCAACAGCCAAGGATATAAGCTCTCCCATCGACCTCGTATTTTAGTCGTCACTGTGTTTCACCCCCGGCCAAGAAACATTCGGGCCCTTACCGTTTAGGGGGGCCTCGATGCACCTGAACTGTCGGCCATCGCCTAGCGTTCGTGTGATTCCCGCCGATCAAATCCAAAGAACCATCCTAGCTGCGTACGATGGCATTCACAGTGATGTAAGTCGGAGCAGACACAAGATCAACAAAACGGTCAACAACAACCCACCGCTTCCGGTGATCTCGTGATTTAATCCATTCATGATGGCACACCTTCCTTTCTCGGAGTCGACCGTATAACAAAAAACCCGTCAATAGATGACGGGAAGGGCTGGAGTGCTGGTCGTTTCTGTGCTCTGGGGTCGTTTGGATCTTAGGGGTGGCCGTGACGGGGTAACCACAGGCCCACCGTGAACACGATGACCACTAATCCGCCCATGACGGCATCGCCGAGATTCATCATCATTCGCACCCCCTCAAGTCCTTTGGTGTCTTTAGCGTACCGCCGTTCTGGTTCCGGAGCCAGGGTCTTTCGGCCCAAATACCGTGCGCCAAATGTTCTTCATCGATATATTCCAACAAAAAAGCCCCCGCAGGGCGGGGGCTCGGTTATTTACGCTATAATACTCCATGTCCCGTCCCACATCCGGCGGGGGATCCTAGCTCGGCTAGATCCACAGACCCGACGGCGCACCATACCCCACCAGCCGTCGGGTTTCGTCCTGTACAACCACTTCTTAAATGCCCTACGCCTCCGCGACCGTTGTACTATCCCGCCGCACGACTTCCCGGAACATTTCCAGGGATCGCACTTCGGGATGCGCCTTCAACCATTGACTCCAGTATTTGGTGGAACGCTCGCTGGTAAGGAGCACATCGGCCACGGCCTTGCGCTGCGCATCCAACTGGCGGGCCATGGGGATGACGAACCGGTCCAAGATCTTATTTTTGAGGACACTCAGAAAGATGTGATCCGCGTTTTTGGGATCAACATGGCGTTCCAGCATCCAGCGAACCGTGCCATCGATTTCGTCGTCCGTGGCATGGAACTGTTTCTGCCAATCCAGCACCTGCGCTTGAGTCAAGCCGGAACGCTTCGTCAGTGCGGCCCATAACGCAGCGGAAATTTCCGCACGGGTCTCGTCGGCCACCGTCCCGGGGCGCGGGGTCGTCTTAGCCGCCTTGGGCGGTGCTTTCTTCACCCCAACGGGCGGTGTGACCGGCTCGGTCTCCACGGGCGGAGCGACGGGATCCATAGGCGCGGCCACAAGTTCGACATCGACTGGAGGCGACTCCGCCTGCTCTGCTTCTGCTTCGAGGGGATGCCACACAATGTTACGAGCCTGCCCGGCCGCGATCCACGCGTCGATATCCACCAATGACCCCGCCGGGAGCCAACAACCTAACTGGTCGGACGCGGCCCAGGCTACCACCGATTCGGGCCCCGCTAAGGATCGCAACACCGTGACCGCCCGTTGACGCAAGGCCGGCACCCAGGCCGGGTTGATGTCCTCCAACCCTTCTAAGACCCAAAGCGTCGTCACTCCGGGCTGTGCCTGCAATCGGTGCCATAAGACCGGATGCCCTGCATGGGTTGCCTCGTCCCATGCGGTGGTGGCCGTCGTGGCATCGAAGACCCAGGCCAGCCACATCGGAGGGCCAGACGCCGCGGGGACATCACTGGCCGCACCTGATGCAAAGGATTCCGCCGTGATGGGAGTCTCCGGGTGACCGGCCTCCGGTTGTGTGGCCATCCCCTCCCACTCCACCACATCCGTCCAGTCGTCGCTCCCCAGTGCGTCGGGGTGATCCTCTTCCAACCATTCGGGATCGGGCGTCGGCAACGTCGAGGCGGGAGTTTCTGTGGGTAGTGCCCGCACCGGTTGTTTGGCCAAATGCCGCACTTTGACGTCCTCATCGTAATAGGGCTCCCACGGAATGGTTTCGGCCAAAAAGGCCTGTTGGGGCGACCCGTTGACCATCCAGCGACACACCACGTGATGCTTCGGGAGCCGCATAAAGTCGTCCGCCCCGAAGTTGATGTTGTCCTGGGCTTCGTCGCTCGGACTAATCATGTTGGCGTAAGTCCGCATGAAGCGTTTCATGAAGTCCTCGGCCTCTTCGCGGAGCTCAAACTGGAAGATGACCAAGTTTTGCACCAAGGTCCGAATCCCCAAGATGGCGCGTTCGGACAAAATCTCGCCCAAGAACCGGACCGCGAGGGTCGTCTGGGCTCCGTAGGCGCGTCCTTCGGCAAGAATATCCAAGAATCCTTCACTGATGAAGTTTTGCGCCTCATCAATGATGAGCGCCGTGGGAATCCGTTCATTTTCTGGGCGATCCGTCTGGGTCTCTAACGCGTGCCAGAGCATGGTGATCAGGAACACCCCTAAGAGGCGTGCTCCCGACTTTCCTAGCCGGGCTTTGTCCAGGTTGGCCACCAAGACCTTACGGCCATACACCACGTCGGCCAAATTAAGTTGCTGGCGGCCCGGGCTGCTGGTGAGAGCCTCGCGGACGGATTCGGACCGCAGGACTTCATCAATCTTGTTGCGGGGTGCCGCCAAACCTTCGGCGACAAACCGGGGGTTATCCGCCACCGTTTGGGTAAACGTGACCTGCCAGTAGTCTTTTTGGTGCGGGTCCTGCACGCGGTCAATCACGTCTTGCCGAAAGTCGTCATTGGTGAGCATTTGGTACACCATCGAAAAGTCGGCGGCGTCGCCATGCACATCCTTGACGGCTAAGAGCGCATTGCCGAGAAACTCACGGGATCGCGCCCGAATCGCCTCCTCGCCAAAGACCTGAGTGAGACCTTCGAGCACATCGTTTGCCATCGCACCAGCATGCATCCCCGCCGCTAATGGATTGAGGGTCCAAGGACAGGCAGGATCGGCCGGATCGAACCAAATCACCTCCCGGTCGTCTGGAATGATGCCCATGGCCCGTTTGGCCGTGTCTTTGCCAATGTCCACCAGCACCATCGCTTTAGGACGGCCTTGCCGGTCCTTCCAGGTGGCATCGACCCGAATTTGTTGGAGCATCCCGGTGGATTTGCCGCCGCCCTGGGACCCGATAAAGAGGGTGTTAAACTTGCGGTCGCCTTCGGGAATACCCACGGGTCCGAGCTCGTCGCGCATGATCGCGGTCCGAGGATCCCGGGGCACAGCCGGCCCCGCCGGACCTCGCCGGACCAAGACCCGATGCAAGGACTGGACCCGCAACCGGGCACTCGGCACGTGAATGAGGGTGGCTAAAGGCTTGGAAAAGAGAATCACGCGACCAAACCCGAGTCCGCCCATGCTGGGTAGACGCAAATTAAGCCAGCGGGTCCAGAGTCCTTTGAACAACACGACCGTGCGTGGCTTCCATTGATTCTCGGCGTTGGAGGCGGAAATCGCTCCCAAAATCTGTTGCATGGTCTGCCAGGTGTCCGCGGCTAAGCGGACTTCGGCGCGGAACGCCGAACGGCCTAAGAGGGCTGTGGCCTGACTCACATCCCGGCGGTCCACCACACCCAAGCCCGGATGAGCGGGATCGGCTTGTTGATCTT
>JAKADJ010000154.1 GCA_021820645.1 Bacillota bacterium | reverse complement strand
CTTTGGTATTGCCCTTAATCAAACGATTTGCCGATGAAGGAGTATTACCCAACTTTTCGCGTATGCTTCGGGATGGGGCTAGTTCTTATGCGTTGTCAGTTTTGCCACCTTACACTCCGACTAATTGGGCCACAATTGCATCGGGCGCTGTACCCGGGCGCCATGGTGCCGGCAATTGGACCGATATCACGGCCGCGGATCCTACCGAAAGGAAGGCGCGGTCAACGTTTGACGCACGAACCCTTCACGCAGACACTCTTTGGAACGCCGCATCGAGATCTGGCTTACGTACCATGTTGTTGACGTATCCCGGCGCGTATCCAACAACGGCTAAGCAGGTTACTGTGATTGCGCCGTTATATCGAGGGTTAACGGGGCACGCGCTGGCATCCGGTGGCGAATATATCATAACCGTCACCAATGGTCGACAGGTTCCCTTACCTGTAAAATCTCAGGTCATGGGTCCGTTGTTGGTTCCGACAGAGGACGGGCATCAAGAATTGAATCCGGAAGGGCTAGAACATTTTTCGAAATTCTCGATCGTTCGAGAGGCAGACAACCTCTATCAGATCTATTGGGATGAGCAAGTTCTAGTGACGTTGCCAACCGCGGGATGGGGGCCATGGGCCACGATTCCCGCGGGAAAAAACGAGCAAGCATCTGTGCGATTCCGCGTTCTCAACACAGACGGCGACACGGTTCACTTTGTCCGATCTGAAATCTACCCCACGCGCGGATTCACGGATCCGCCTGAATACGCTGATGACTTGTTTCGGAGCCTTGGGCCATTTTTTGAGCACCCTGCAGTTATTAACCGGGAAAGCGACCAGGCTATAGACGCGTTAATGGATGAAATTTGTGACCAAGTGGACTGGTACATCGGTGCCTTGAAACATAGTGCCCAACATAAGCCATGGGACCTCTTCATGACGCATTGGCACTGGATCGATACGGCGCAGCATAACTTTTTGGCGGGTTTGGATCCTGAGCCTGGAGTCGAGCCCGATGACCGTGCGGTTTCTGTTATCCGTAGGTCCTATCAGTTGGGCGACCGACTCTTAGGGGGGTTCTTGTCGGAACTGGATGAATCCGATCACTTGATAGTGGTGTCGGACCACGGCCATGTTCCCAATCGTCGTATTGCTAGTGTGGCGCGCCGCTTAGTCGACGTCGGACTCGCACGATTTGAGGAGAGTACGCGACCACGACAAGTGATTGACCGGTCACGATCCATGGCGTATCTCCTTTCCCCCCATGAAATCGTGGTGAACCTCAAGGGACGCAACGCCGGAGGGGTTGTGTTGAAAGAAAACTACGCACGGGTGTCCGAAGCCATTAGGGACGCTTTAGTGGAATGGAAGGATCAAGAGGATGGCCGGCATCTCGTGGCCTATGCTCTTGAAAAACCACACCAACAGTTATTGGGTTACTTCGGAAAGCGAACTGGGGACGTGATGTTTTTGTACAACCCCGGTTACTCATGGGGCGTGCCGTCGAATGGCCTGTCGGTTGGGCCAGCAGACGGGTCATCAAACCACGGGGCACAAATGCCGACCACAACGACGGACCGGACGGCTAACATGGCGACGTTGTTGGCCATGGGTCCATCGATCCGTCATGGATATGAGCGAAATACCGAAGAGTTAGGCTATGTATCGCTCATGGATGTTGCGCCGCTAGTATCGGACCTATTGGGCATGACCCCTCCGAAAGATTGTCGGGGAGGGGTGCCCCAGGATTTCTTGAAGCTAGAATAGGAGGGTGTCTTATGAAACATCGTGTTTTGGCCGTCTCGGGTGCAGTCGTCCTAATGTCCGTGATTACGGCCTGTGGTAATACCACAAAAACGTCTAGTGCCCCGGTACCTCCGTTTGTCACCATTGGGACCATCATGCCGCCTGGTGCGCCGATGAATATTTTTAGTTCCAGTTACATTGTTGAACCCGGGATGGATATTATGCCGTTAGCGGTATCCCACAACAGCGCAAATTTGGGCGCATTCTATCCGGCGTTAGCGAGTCACTGGCAGGTGTCTAATCGGGGACGGACGGTCACGGTGTGGCTTCGGTCGAACGCACGATGGTCCAACGGGAAGCCCGTGACGGCGGCGGATGTGGTGACCACCATGGCATTGTCGTATGCCGTAGGCACCATGCAAGCGGATGGGTTAGGCACCGCACGGGCCATTGGGCCCAAAGAAGTGCAACTGACGTTGGCCCCGGGCATCACGTCGAATACCTTTCTGTTAGATGTGTTGACCACCGATATTGTGCCGCAGAGTGTATTCGGATCGTTGTTGCCCGCAAATATTTGGAACATCATCCACACGGCACAATATACGGGCAGCAATGCCGGGCTAAAAGCCAAGGCGCAAGCGGCGGCCACTGATCTGACGAAGCTCGGGACCACGATTGCATCGTTCGCGCCCGCGCACGATGTAGCATCGGGCCCGTTTGTGATTCAGTCGGTGAATCCCGGGGAAATGATCATGCGAAAGAATCCCTATTTTTTTGCAGCACAAAACGTACCCGTCAACGAGGTCATTGTGAGGAATTACACGGGTAGCCAAGACGTATGGAACTATGCGATCTCGGGTCAAGTCGATGAACTGACCGGCAACTTTCCGGTAAACATCTATAACCAAGCCAAGAAAACACCAGGTAATGTGTTCTATAAGGTGCCTGCGTATCTGATGACCACGATGATGTTCAACGAGCACGTCTATCCTTACAACCTACTGGCCGTGCGGCAAGCAATGGCTTATATTATCAATCGGCAAGCGGTTCAACATGTCGCCAATCCGGTCTCAGCGTCGGCACCCCGGTGGACGGATGGGATGGTGGATACGGCCACTCAGCAATGGCTCACCCCAACTCAACTGCGATCCATGAATATGTACCCGGTGAATTTGAGTAAGGCGGCGAATCTGTTACGCAATGCGGGATTTCATAAAGTCGGTGCGCATTGGATGTTGCCGAACGGACAGCCGTGGACCGCTACGCTCACGACGGTGAGTCAATTTAGTTCGTGGATGGCGTTGTCGCAGATGGTCAAGAGTGAACTCGATCAGTTTGGCATTCCTACTAAAGTGGTGGCGATGACGTTTCCGCAAGAACTGCAAGCCCAGTCTGCTGGGCAACTGGCGTTATCGATCTGCGATGATGGGGAGGGACCAAACCCGTACTTTGCCTATAGTCGTATCTATGGGTCGCCTGATGGCTATGTGGTCACAAATGGGCACTTAGTACACAACTCGCCGTCCACCCCATCGGGAGGGAACTGGGTCGATTTTCCCACAACCGTTCGAATTGCGGGATATGGCGTGGTGAATCCCGGCCAGCTGACCCGGCAATTAGATCAAAGCAGCAATCTCAGCACCATCCGTCACGATACGCAGATACTCGCCGCGGTCACGAATCAATATGTCCCCCAAATCACCTTGTGGGATGTGGCACGCACGGGCTGGGTGAATACCAAGCGGTTCGGTAATTACCCCCTAAATAATTCGACTCTCATGTCCGCCACCTACAATCTCGAACCACCTATCGGTATCTGGATGATGAACAATTACATTAAGCCGGCGGCACATTCCTAACCGACAACCATTCTGAGTTTCAAGGAGGCATACGCTATGAAACACTCATCAACCGTTATGGGTACCTCGTTTTATCTCGGCATTCCAGCTAGTACCTCGTTAACGACCTACGATTGTGTGGCGTTGGCGGCAGACCTTGGCATCACACATTTTTTCACTTCCTTACAGATGCCCGAAGCAGACATCCCTTCAAGTCTGGATGATTTCAGGAAAATTGGCCGATTGGGTGAACAAATGGGATTACAGATCATGGCAGACGTGCATCCCATCGTTTTT
This sequence comes from Bacillota bacterium, assembly GCA_021820645.1. The sequence goes on along the minus strand of JAKADJ010000154.1, from coordinate 2,168 downwards.
AAGCGGATCGGTGGCAGTTTGGAGGATTTTAGTCCGTTTCGTGAACTGGGGATATCATCGATTCGACTGGATGCCGGATTTTCGGATGAAGAAGTGCGCCAAGTTCTCACTACGGCAGCACAATTCGAGATGAGTGTGGTCCTCAATGCTAGTCCGGCGACTACCGCTAACCTAGCACGTTTGTCTAAGTTGGGGATCGCTTTGGAGAACACCGTAGCGTGCCATAACTACTATCCTCGTGTGGAAACGGGACTGTCCCGGTCGTTCGTCTCCAGGCAGGCGGAGATCCTTCACGCAAGGGGGAGCATAGTAATGGGGTTTGTCGCTTCCCAAAAACATCATCGATATATGACCTACGAAGGGTTGCCTACGTTGGAATGTCATCGCTACGCGGAACCGGGGTGGGCGGCCCAAGAATTACTCGCCCTTGGGTGGTGTGATCACGTTTACATTGGTGACCAAACCGAGGATTCCGAGGAATTGAAATCCTTATTAAAGGCGGCAGAGGAACCGTGCCTGGTGTTGCGGGTTCGGCTCAATCCGCTTGCGCAAGCAGCGGAAAAATCGGTTGCCTTCGATGGTCCCCATTTACATCTACCGCAAGATTTTGAGATGGTCCATCGAGCTCGAGGGGATCGGCAAAGGCCCAACCGACCCCGTATACTCCCCCAGAAGGATTCGATGAAACGGCCGCGGGGCACGGTCACGGTGGACAATATCCTTTATCCTCGTTTCGCAGGGGAGTTACAGATTGCGCGAGTCGATTTAGGACCCGATATTCGTACTAACGTTGTAGGATGGGTTCTCGATGACGATCTAACGAAGCTTAATGATTTACAACCCCGAGTGCGATTTCGATTTGAGGTGGTAGCAGAATAGGAGGGAATCCCGTGGCAGTGCCTCAAAATTTTGTAGTTCGGCGCGCGGGTCCTCACCATCTTCCGGAATTGGGACGTCTAGTGGACGAGGTCATGCGGCCTTATGCCACACCCGGCGAAGGGATGGCCCGTCGGTTTCCGTTATTGTATCGAGCGGACAATGCGAATAACCTATATTTTATAAGTGACATGGATGATCGGCCCATTAGCATGGCACCAGTATGGAGAGGGGCCGTTGTAACGGGAGGGGTGCGCGTTCCCATGGCGGCCATCGGATCCGTGGCAACCAAGGCCGAACATCGGGGACATAAATTGGCTTCAAGGATATTGCAACGCATTTGGGAGGAGTTAGTCGCGGAGCGTGTGGCCGTTGCGCTAATTTCGGGCCGACGCAGTTTATATCATCGACTTGGAGCAGTTGAAGCGGGTGACTTCATCATGGCGGAAGTGCCAGCCGAACGGTCAAACCTCGAATTGTGGAACGGTATGGTAGAACGGGTATCACCACATTGTGGAATGGATGTTATCGGTTCATTGGCCGCCGTCTATCATGCCGAGGGAGTGCGTTATAGTCGGACGGTTCGCGAGATGGGGGAATTATTAGAGGGCTTAGCCTATCCGCGACGTAACACACAACATGACTTATACATTGCTAAACGTGGCGAACGCATTATGGCATACGTGATCGCTGGGGTGTCCGACCGATGGCGAGGGTCCCGAGTGATGGAGTGGGCGGGTGCTCGCCAGGCTGTTGTGGCTCTGGCGCAGCAAGCGGCGGTCGAGTATCAAACGCCGAGTACGCATCTTATGTTCAGAAGCCAAGATTGGTCTATGCGGGATTACGTCGAGGAGGCGGGGTGGTCGATGACAAAATGTCTCAATTTAGGAACGATGGCTATTGTCGATTGGCGTTCATTCCATGCCGCGATTAGCCCATGGCTCGATGAAACGCAAGTTCACGAAAAGAAACGAATGAAGGCCACCGAACTGACGCGAGGGCGATACTCATCAGATGGAGCCTTAACCCAATGGGTATTTTCGGAGGAGGGTCTTCATTTCCCGTGGCCTTATGCCGGTGAATTGAACTATGTGTAGGCGCCTTGTGATGACGACCAAACGCATTTTGAGGACCAACGAATGCGTCAGAGGAAGGAGGATATACCCGTGAAGAAGTTCTTGAAGCGGATAGGGAAACGTATTTTGGCAGGGCTAATCATGATATTGGCCGTCTCGTCTTTTACGTTTTTTTTGGTGCACTTCATGCCGGGCAATCCGGTGCAGACTAAGTTA
>JAKADJ010000153.1 GCA_021820645.1 Bacillota bacterium | reverse complement strand
GCCCACGATATCGACGATGCCTTAGAATGGCTAACGCGAGAAGAGGAGCGTGAGGTGAAGATTCTGGCTGGGGGTCATAGCTTACTCCCGCTAATGAAACTGAAACTGGCCACACCGGGCGTCCTGCTCGATGTGCAGGGGGTTTTTGCATTACGAGGTGTCAGTCTAGAGCCGGGATGGGTTCGAATTGGAGCACTCACCCGTTATGTCGACTTGATGCGGGACCGGATTGTACTGGAATCTTTGCCGCTTCTGGCCCAGGCGTCTGGTACGGTGGCCGATCTGCAGGTACGTAATCGGGGAACTATCGGGGGGAGTCTTTGCCATGCCGACCCGGCGGCCGACATGCCTGCTGCGGTCTTGGCGCTCGAGGGCCGACTCGTGATTCTGGGGCCTCGGGGCGAGCGTCGGGTTGGCCTCGAGGAATTCGTCGTGGCCCCATTCCTGACTATTTTGGAGCCTCATGAAATCCTCGTGGCCATTGAATTTCCGATGCCCGAGGCGCCGCAAAAAAGCGTGTATCTCAAACGGCCGCATCCCGCCTCGGGTTACCCGGTGGTGGGCGTGGCGATCACGGGGGCTGCCACGCCGCATCCGGCATCGGCAGCTCTTAAGGTGGCCGTGACCGGAATTGGGAACCGGGCGTATCGGGCCCATGCCGTAGAAGAAATCCTAAACCGGCACGAGCCGAAGCTAGAAACATTGAGGGAAGCGGCCGCCGTGGCCAGCACCGAGGCCGACTTCGGCGACGACAAAGACCTCACATACCGATTGCAACTAACCCGGATCTACATGGAGCGGGCGTTGTTCCAGTTTTACGGACGGGAATCCTAAGCGCACCGAATCAGTTCATGGAAAGAGAACTCCTCCTTACTGGGAGGAGTTCTCTTTTTAAGGGCGTCCGATTCCTCTTTAGGAGGCCTGGGCGTCCATCACGAGTTTGAGTAATTGGGCCTCGGGGACCGCCCCGGTCACTTCGAGAGTGCCATTAACCATAGACTTTGGAACGCCATACACGCTGTACTTATTGGACAGGTCGGGAAATTCCCCAGCGTCCACCATATCGGCGATGATATGGGGGGACGCGAGTGCCATGCTGTGTGCCAGGCGTACCGCCCGGGGACAGTAGGGTCACGTGGGGGTGGTAAAGACCTGGATATGCACCGGTTTTTGCACGGTGGACAGGGAGGCTTCGGTTGCAGCCGAAAGACCCGACGTGTGGGTGGATACCGCCTTGATGGCCTCTAAAAATGACCCAAATTCATGACCACTGGGAATCCCTACAAATCGCACACCGGTCCGCTTGCCTTCTTTATCGAGAAGCTCTCCAATCGGTCCCGTCACGGTCTCGGTGCCCGGATGGCCGGGCTCAAGCAGGGGTGCTTCAGACCTTTCTTGCACCATGATGAGGTCCGATAAATCGGCCACCTCGTTAACCAACTCTCCAAAAGTCTTCGCCGTGTCTGCATCCGGTCCTCGATACCACTCCAAAACCACGGGGTCTTGGAGACCTTGGAACAAGTCCTTGACCTGACTCGAAACCTGACTATCTAATAGCGCCATGCTCACACCTCCTATACTTGCTATGTTATGAAAGCGATTGCGGTTAGACTCGATCCACGGGGTGGCGGCCACCCATCCATAGCGACATCCCGCCGACCACGTTAGCCACTTCCAATCCCTGCTGCGACAGCCACGATGCGGCTGATGCGCTACGATTGCCCGAAGCGCAGATGATGGCATGGGGCTTTGATTTATCAAGCTCGTTGACGCGTCCTTGCAATTGACCCATGGGAATATTAATCGCGCCGGGCACGACACCGGATCGCAGTTCATAGGGTTCCCGGACATCGACGACCACATAATTGTCAAGGTTTTTTGCCAATTCGTCAACGGTAAGGTCCTTCACCGCTTCGATGGGTAATCCCTCTTGCTCCCAGCCTTTAATCCCTTGTGAAAACACAAAGGGCACCGAAAGGCCCTCGGCAACCAAACTTTTCGCGGCGGCATCGGCAATTACGCTGTTGTCTGCAAAAACTCCTAAGGCGGGAGATTGCCCATTTAATGCGCGCTTAATCTCCTCTCCCCATTTTTGGCGATGAAACGGAGCGTTATAGCTTCCCGCTGGATGGGCTTTTGAATACGCGTGGGCGGGGCTGACGTCGAGCAGGACCGCACTTCCGGATTCGACTTGTTGCAAAAACTCTTTCGGAGTCAATGTAATGGACATTTAATTCCCACCTTCCTGGTTTGTCGAGAGTTCCCCAAGATTTTGACGGCGAATCGCAGCAGCGTCGGGCGGTGGGGGTTTTAATAGGCTTAGTAGCTCTTGGACGAATTGTTGCGGTTCAGTAATTTGGGCAAAGCGGTTCCATCGCCGTTCGTATCCGATGGTGGAAATAGGTTTGGGGCTTAAAAAGAGCCCTCCGCAGGCCGATGCTCCATAATGCGCGGGGTAAAGTTCTGTAGTGTCGGGCAGCGCAAGAATTTTATCGTGGACTGAATGAAATTGGTCCAGTGCGGCCTGGTCTGTTAGTTCGGGAGTGGGATCCACCAGATCGGGACGACCCACATCGCCGACGAAAAGTGAGTCCCCACTAAGGACGAGCCAGGGATCTGGGCTCCGGGTCTCATCGGTGACAACCAGTGAAATACTCTCTGGCGTATGTCCCGGCGTCTCCAACACCTTGACCTTAACCCCGCCTAAGTCGAATTGCTCGCCTTCGTGCAGTGGGTTAAAAGCCTCTGCGAGAGGAGCACGGTATCCCATGGATACCAATAAATCGGCCTTTTGGGCCAGTTCTCGCGCCACTGAATGGTGATCGGCGTGCACATGAGTTTCAATGACGCCGACAATTTTGAGGCCCACTTCGGCTGCGTTCAAGATGTAACTATCGGCACCAAATGTTGCCAGCGGATCCACGACAATGCCGCGACCGTCGCTGTCGTCTCCTACGATGAATGAGGCACAACCGTTTGATCCATCCCAAATCGGTATGAAGATTATCGTCATCCACCCCTTTCGATAATACCCTACGGGGTATATAATGAACACTGGCCACGGGAATGTCAATGGTATCGGAGTTACATTATCTTGACAGACTACTGCTAGGATAGCCAGAGTGGGAGGAGATTATTATTAAGGTCCATGACGGCCCGCAAGATCCCGTAATTGGTCAGTATTGGGACATTGCCGATCTCACGCGCCGCATGCGTCGGATTGAAGGCCAAGCTCGCGGGGTTCAAGCCATGCTGGAACGGCAAGAAGATTGTAAAGCTATCCTGACACAAATCGCGGCGATGTCGGGAGCCCTCGATAAGGTTTCGCGCGTGGTGGCCGCTTGCGGTTTGGCTGACACTTTGCGCCGCGACGCCGCGGGGCTCGGCAACGACGAGATCCGGACCGTTTTGGAGCACCTGCACCAATCCGGAAGATTATAGCTAGGGAAAGGGAGGGCGTACACATGCTAGGCTATACCAAAACCACCAACAAAAATATGGATCAAGCGGTTCATGATCTAGAGGCCGCAGTGGAATCCAATGGGTTTAAAGTGCTACAACAGCTCGACATTGGCGCAATTTTAAACAGCAAAGGGTTTGATTCCGAGCCGACGCGCATCTTGGAAGTGTGTCATGCGCCTTCTGCCGCGGCGGTTTTAGAAGCCAACGTGGAGATTAGTCTCTTATTGCCCTGCAAAATTAACGTCTACCAGAGGCAAGGCACAACCTACGTGTCGGCGCTCGATCCTGGCATGATGAAGCAGTTTTTCGATGAACCGACCATTTTAAAAATTGCGGATGAAGTCCAGACCCAAATCAAACGGATTGTCGATCAGGCGGTTTAACCAGGAATCGCTCGGGCACATCGCTACGGAGGGTTAGGGGGTCCGTAGGGTGCTTGCCTGGAACGAATATTTTGGCATAATGAAACGATACTCTGGAGGTGTGTAAGCGCATCGGTGTAGCCATACGCGCCATGCCAGACGGGGCTTAGGGAGAGACAGGGGAGGGAAAGTCGGTGGCGGGTGTGCCAGGTTCTCGAGACCATAAGAGACGGGTTCGCCTTGCCGCATCATGGGTGTTGGCGCCGATTTTGGCCGTGATGGGACTGGCCGCGGGGAGCACCCCCGACACACTGACCGCCCCGATTTCGGGATACTGGCCGGTGCATCTCACGTCTTTTCTATTGGGGCCTTATTCCACCGTAGATAATTTCGGTTATGAATCGAGCAGCCAGATCAGCCCTATCATCCCCTCCTCCTATACGGCGTGGCGTTCTCCGACCATGCTTGGCATCCAGTTTGTTGGAGATGCCCCGAGGAGCCTTCGCACGGATCAATTTTCGTTGTCGGTCACAGGACCTCAGGGTAGGATCCCAGGCCTTAAAATCCAGTATTCGTCAACAGGATTCGTGGGCTGGAAGATCCCTCGGCTGGCTCCCGGAATCTATCATGTTACGTTTTTTACCCCCCTCTTTCAGCGATCGCAATCGAGCTGGACGCTTCATGTGGTCCATCCCCAAAAGCCTATCGTCGCAGTTCGAGAGACGGCGAGCGACCATATCAGTCTCGAAACCTTAAATGCCTATCGAGCACTACTCCAGGAATCTCCGGTAGTCTGGAGCAGTGCGTTGGCAGACGCCGCCGCGGCGCATGCCCAGTATGTTAAAACCAATGGGTATAGTGCCCCCTCGTTTCATATGGAGGCGAGTGGACGGCCGGGATTTAGTGGCATCACGCCGTGGGCCCGGGATTTGCGCTTTGGTTGGCAAAGTGTACTCGATGGGGAGGTGGGCATCGAATCCAGTGGGTTACTGCCCCCGGTGTCCGTAGTCCAAGACCTGATCGATACGGTATTTCACCGACTATCGTTGCTATCCGGGAACCTCATTGCCAGTGGCGAGGGGAGTAGTACCGGCAATACCGGAGCCGTCGTCATGGATTTGGGGTATGGATATAACCCCAAGCTCCCGCTTGGGATCGCCTATCCACGGCCGGGCCAGAACGGGATTCCGGTAAGCTGGATCGATTTAGAGAGCCCGGATCCGGTGCCAGATGGCTTCGGGCATCGCTACGGGTACCCGATTACACTCGACTTTCCCACTGCAGAAAGCGTGAAAGCAATGAAATTCGGGCTCTTTTTAGGTAAGCGCGCGGTGCCGGTGTATCAGGACCGCCCGGGCATCAATTCTTTGTCAGACAATCAAATGGGCATGGTACCCAAACATCCGTTGTTTCCCAATACGGTGTACACCGTAAGTGCCCAGGGGCGAGTTCTTTTTAATAACGGGGTGACGAAACCGATTAACCTCCACTGGTCGTTTCAGACAGGAGGGGGTTCCGAATCCTTGGCGGCGGCCCCAGTGTCCCCCCACCAGGTCGTGATTTCTGTGGTACGGGCCGGGGCTGGGAATCCAGTGATCAACACGCAAGTGCGCCTGTATCGGGTGGGTGCATCCGGACGACTTTGGTTACAAACTACGGGATTCACTGATCCGCAAGGCGTATGGGTAGCCACCCGCACTACGAGCCAACGTGCGCTTTATCAGGTGACGTCGAGCACCGACAATAGCCAACAATTTTGGTGGGGAAACTCATGATGAAGCCCTCATGGCATCCAGTACAAAAAGCCAGGGTTCAGGTTCATGGGGAATCCATTAACCTGGCCTATACTCGAGGTTCGGCGGAGGGGCCCGGCACCCCGGTGATCTTGGTACATGGCATGGGCTCGTCCCGCCTCGCATACGAACCACTACTGAATGCGTGGCCGCTACCTAATCCGGTCTATGCGGTGGACTTGCCGGGATTTGGGGCCTCTCCTCAACTCCGTCAACGCCAAACGGAACGGGATTATGTGGAGGCCCTACACGCCTTTATCGACGCCGTGGCCCTCGATTCCGTGGTCCTGCTCGGCCATTCGTTTGGTGGTATGGTAGTGGGGGACGCGTTGGCGTGTTACCCCCAATCGATGAAAGGCGCCATTCTGGTGGCGAGTGCCGGGTTTGTGCCGCCGTCTAATGTGTTGCAACCCAGCCGATCCGTCTGCCTCAATCGCCTGGGCAT
>JAKADJ010000152.1 GCA_021820645.1 Bacillota bacterium | reverse complement strand
AAACCGGAAATTCGTCGAGTGGATGATGTGAAGGAACCGAACTACGGGCAATTTGTGGTAGAGCCGTTAGATCGTGGCTATGGCATTACCCTGGGAAACTCTTTGCGCCGCATACTGTTGTCATCTTTGCCGGGGACGGCGGTGACATCGGTACGAATTGACGGGGTCCTCCACGAATTTTCGGTTATCCCCGGCGTTGTCGAAGATACCGCCGACATCATCTTGAACCTGAAGCGGTTGGCATTGAAGTTGTGGGAAGATGAACCCCACACGATTCGGATTGACAAAGAAGGGCCTGCCGAAGTCACCGCGGCGGATATCATCGCGGATGCGGATGTTGACATTCTAGATCCGTCGCACCATATTGCGCAGGTGGATGAGGGTGGTCGGCTCTCCATGGAAATTACTGTGGCCAAGGGCCGTGGTTATGTTCCAGCCGACAAGAATAAGCATCCCGATCAGGCGATCGGCGTGATTCCGGTGGACTCGATCTTTAGTCCTGTGCAAAAAGTGAATTGGCGCGTCGAGGACACGCGGGTCGGGCACATCACGGACTACGATCGTTTGACACTCGAGGTGTGGACCGATGGGTCTTTTACCCCGGAAGAAGCGGTGTCCATGGGCGCCAAGATTTTATCGGATCATCTTCGACTCTTTGTCGAACTGACCGATGGAGTGGAGGGCGTTCAAATCGGAGTGGAACGCGATGAGGACAAACGCGACAGACTGTTAGAGATGCCCATTGAAGAGCTTGACCTCTCGGTGCGCTCGTTCAACTGCTTAAAGCGGGCGGGTATTAATACCGTGGGTGAACTCACGGCCAAGAGCGACGATGACATGATGAAGGTTCGCAACTTAGGAAAAAAATCGCTAGAAGAAGTTAAAGAAAAACTCGTAACTTTAGGACTCGGACTTCGGCCTTCCGAAGAGTAGGTGTCTGGAGTTAGCGGGTAGTAAGGGAGTGTAGAGAAACATGCCAGGAATGCATCGCTCGCTTGGACGGCTCGGCGGGCATCGTCGGTCCATGTTGCGTAATCTCGTGACCTCAACGTTGCGGGAGGAACGTATTGAAACCACGGTGACCCGGGCCAAGGAAGTTAATCGCGTAGTGGAGCACATGATTACCCTCGGTAAGCGCGGCGACCTTTCGTCACGCCGTCAAGCGCTTGCGTATATTTGGGACGAGGACGTGGTCACCAAATTGTTTACGACTATCGCACCGCGGTACACCGAGCGTCAAGGTGGCTATACGCGGATTATGCGTACCGGTTATCGTCGCGGGGATTCCGCACCGATGGCCATCCTTGAACTGGTATAAATGGCGGCAATTATATTGGAGCGGGTGGTTGTCTCCTATCCGTCCCAATTGCAACCCGCACTCGGCCCCCTGGATCTCACGATTCAGGAGGGCGAGTGCGTTTTTGTTACAGGACCCAATGGCTCGGGCAAGACGACTCTAGCCCGGATGCTGAGCGGGGTGATCCATCCGACAGCGGGCCACGTGACCAATGGGGAAGGCCTAGATATAACGGAATGGCCACCGGGGTACATCGGGTGGGTACAACAAAATCCCCTCACACAAATGGTTGGGACCACGGTGTCTGAGGATGTGAGTCTTGGCCCCCGCTGGCTTTCAGCAACGCTGGCGCAAGTGGTCCATCAAACCGCCGGAGCCATCGATAGATTTCACCTGGGACCACTACGAAACCACACGATTCACACCCTATCCGGGGGCTGGCAACATCAGGTGGCGCTTGCTGCGGTGTGGGCTCAAGATCCCCGGGTGATTATTTTGGACGAGCCGGAGACCATGTTGGACGGGCCTGCCATGCAACGCCTCATGACGTGGATTCAAAATCTCCGGGATACGGGGACGACGTTGATGATTTTGGGGCACAACCCCCGCTGGCTGGCGGTGGCGGATCGGACCGTGGTGCTGGATCACGGGGTATGGGTAAAAGACTCCCTGCCGACGACGGACAAAGACCGCGAGTGGGATAGGTTTTTGACAGGGCTCTTTGGTGACGGATATCGACCGGAGTCGATTGATGAGGTGAGTGAGTGGATATGGCCTGGCAAGTCGGCACGGTGACGGTGCCCCATGCGGGCTGGCAGGTTGCTAATTGGGCAATACCAGGGCCAGGAGTTTGGGGACTTTCTGGCCCTAACGGGTCAGGCAAGAGCCAGTTCTTGAGTCAACTGGTTGCGTGGGGTAATAAATCTCATGGTCCTCGCATCGGCTTGGTCATGCAAAATCCGCGGCTCCAATTAACGGAGGCGACGGTGTGGGATCAGATGGTCTGGCCGTTTCGTAAATCATGGAGACAGAATCTGAGTTCTGTGCTGGTCGCCAAGGCTGAGCAGTTATTGGTGGATTGGCATCTTGAGGACTACCGAACGGCGGCACCCTTTGAATTGAGCGGAGGAATGCAACGTCGGCTAGCGTTGGCGTCGATGGAGATCTTGTCGCCCGAGGTATATCTCTTGGATGAACCTCTCGAAGGGCTAGACCACGAACATCGATTGCTGTTGGGGACCAAGCTCGGCGAGTGGGCGAATACCGCGACGGTCTTGGTCGCCAGTCATTCCTGGAGATGGCTTTTGGTTCACGCGGAGTGGGGCTGGTGGTGTGATCGAGGGCTTAGCTGGGGGACGATGGGAGAGCTCTGGTATCGGCATGGCCCACCTCCAGAGTCCTCGCTCGAAGCGTTGTGGCGGCGACTCTTAGATAATGGGGCGCCGGTGGCTCCAGCAGCATGGGTCAATAGCGATCAGGCACGTAGCGAGGTGATACGGCTATGCAAGAATCGAGCCGAGATGCCATTCATCCGTTAACCCGGATGCTCTCATTGGTGGTGGGTGTCGTTGCCCTATATCTGGCGTCGCCATCATGGCTTATCGGGTGGGGAATCCTCATTGGGGGAGTGTTCAGTTGGGTTGGAAGTTGGCGGGGCTTGCTGCGGGCTCTTTTAGGAGGTGTTGTGTTTGGTGCCCTCCAAGCCTTCAATCATCATCCGGGCGTGCCCTATTGGGACAGGGCACTGATGACGACGGCACGATTCTCCCTGATGATCCTGGGGATCGGTTTAGTTTATGGACACGGATCGCTATTAAGCATGTTGAGTGCGCTCGAGCATGGTCTTAAAAAACTGGTAGGTCGACGCGCTGCCGTGGGTTACGGGGTGTTGATGATGCTCCTGGGGCTGGGATTTTTACCGCGTGTGGTGGATGATGTGCAACGAATCCGCAAGGATCAAGGAATGCGCCAAGCGTTGGCCAGCACACGGCGTTGGCGTCCTTTTAGTTTTTTACGGCCGGTGTTAGTCGAAGGATTATTACGCAGTGACGATGTGGCGGAGGCACTCTGGAGTCGTGGCTGGCGTCCTTCTCATCTCCCGCCTACGTCTCAAGCCACTTGGCGTGATGCGATGGTCGTCCTCGGCTGGGTTTTGGTGATTGGACTGGAGGTGCATGGATGGCCCATGTAGCGCTAAGAATTTCCTATGACGGGACCGAATTTCATGGGTTCCAGAGTCAGAGCCAGTACATTACAATACAATCGGCGTTGGAATCTCACTTGGGGGCTTTGCTAGGTGCCGGGCGGATCATTGGCGCGAGCCGTACTGACAGTGGCGTCCATGCCGATGAACAAATTGTAGTGTGGACCGGTTCATCCATCATTCCGTTGGATCGCCTGAGCTGGGTTTTAAACCAGCGTCTACCGGTGTCGATTCGGGTCCAAAACGTCGCCTGGGTGCCGGTGGGGTGGGATCCGCGTCGGGTGGTCGCATCAAAATTTTATCGCTATCAAATTTGGCGGGGACCGGTGCCGGCCCGATGGGCACGCTATGTCCATCGGGTGGACGCATTTCTGGGGTGGGATCACTTACAAGCGGCGGCCCAGCTCTTTGAAGGGATGCATGATTTTTCCGGATTTCGGTCAGAGGGCTCATCCGCTAAAACCACACAGCGAGATGTGTATACTAGCTCATGGGAGATGAGTCAAGAAGGCCGTTTATGGATTTACCGGGTGGGTGCGAACGGGTTTTTATATCATATGGTGCGGTTAATGGTGGCCGCAATGATGGAAGCGGCGAAAACGGGATCGTTGCGGGCGTTAAAACAAGCGTTGGACTGTCCGACTCCTTACAATAGGATCAAAAAACTGGCTCCGGCCTGCGGTCTGACCCTAGAGCGCATCGACATTCGCCCGGAGTCATTACAGCCATCGGACAATGGAGAGGAGGATGAACGGTGTTTCGGGAAATGGTACTAGGATTAGGTAATAATCGAGCCGTATCGTCTGTGGTGAAGCGGTATGGGATGCAACTGGGCGCCGCCCGATTTGTAGCGGGTGACAGTCTGGACTCTGCGATCCAAGTTACCCGTGATTTGAATCGGCGGGGAATTCTGGTGACGCTCGACCATTTGGGGGAATCGGTGACCGAGGAACGAGAGGCGAGTCAAGCGCGTGACAGCTATTTGACCATGTTGGACCGCATTGCGAGTTCCCAGGTTAAGGCGAATGTTTCATTGAAACTCACCATGATGGGCTTGGCGTTATCCGAAGATTTGGCCCGTCAGAACTTAATAGCGATTACCCAAAAAGCCCAGGAAACCAAGAATTTTGTGCGGATTGATATGGAAGATTCACCATTTACTAGTGTGACCGTAGCACTTTTCCAGGAGGTTTGGACCCAATTTCCCGGCCATCTCGGACTAGTCTTACAAGCCTATTTATACCGGACCCAGGACGACTTGAAACAGCTCTCGGATCCGCCTAAAAATTTTCGTGTCGTGAAGGGAGCGTATCAAGAGCCGGTATCGGTGGCGTTTCCTTCCAAGCCTGATGTGGATGACAACTATGTTGAGCTGGTGAAACAATCGCTGGAATTGGGCAATTATACCGCTATTGCGACCCACGATGAGGCCATTATTGGCCGCGTCTTAAAAGTTATCCATCATCTGGATATCCCGCGGGACCGATTCGAATTTCAAATGCTGTATGGAGTGAAGTTACCGGTTCTGGAGCAACTAGCGCGCGAAGGGTATAAATGTCGGGTTTACGTTCCCTTTGGACAGGATTGGTATGCCTATTACGTGCGACGCATTGCGGAACGGCCGGCTAACTTACTGTTTTTTGCTAGGGCTTTAATCAACCGGTAGACCACGAGAATGGAGACCCATATCGCCGTTAAGCCACCTCTCGAGGGTGGCTTTTTGCGTTTTGGGGAAGACTATCCGCCAGAAATTATTCGTGGGAATAGGGAATTTAGGTGATTGACAGCCAAAGATGATCCGATTAAAATTACTGATGGCTAATATTACGTGAGACTAAATATCTAGGTGGTGAATCAAAGTGACAAATCGGGACGAGATGATAGATGGACTGGAACAGATATTTTCTCGGATAGCACGCCGATTTCGCAAAATGCACGATGATTCCCTAACCTTCGGACAGTTCTCCGCGTTGGCGACACTGTACCATGATGGATCGATGCCGATGGGGACTTTGTCTGAACATCTTGGGGTGTCCATGGCCAGCGCCACGGGGATGGTGGACCGGTTGGTTCATGCTGGATGGGTGGAGCGGGGACGGTCACAGGCCGATCGACGCGTGGTGTGGGTGGAACTCACGGAAAACGGGCGTGAGAGGATGGCTGCCAAGCAGGTGGAGCGACATCGGCAGATCCAGCAGTTGTTTTCGCCGTTACAAGAACCGGACTTGGAAAATTTGATACAAATTCTAGAACGTGTGGCAGACGGAATGGAAACCGACGATAAGTAGGAAAGAGGGGGGTCATTTTGGGCCTGTTGATTGCGGGGATACTTGAAGCGCTCATTGCGATACTGGTGGGTCTCTACCTGCTGTCATCCTCAAATGTTCCCCATATGTTCGCCGGGGTAGCATTCGGCGTCGGGCTGGTGGTTTTGATATTAACCTTGCTTTTGGGGAGGAAGTCCCGGGGGCGAGTTCCAGAGGTTGATGACAAAAGACCGGAGCCGGAAGATGCCGGATTGCCAGCGCCGGTGGATGGTGTGGGGACGGCTCTCGATCATTCGGCACTC
>JAKADJ010000151.1 GCA_021820645.1 Bacillota bacterium | reverse complement strand
ATCTTTGCAAGGCGTGCAAAAAGGCGGTCGCCGTTAGCCACGGTAACAGCGCGGCATTCTCCACCGGGTCCCATTCCCAATAGCCTCCCCACCCCAGTTCCATGTACGCCCACATTCCACCCAGAATTAAGGCGATTCCTAAAAGCATCCAGGAGAACAGCATCCAGCGCCGTACAATGGGGACCCATTCACGCCAGGGAATGCGATTCCACACCGCTGCCACCACATAGGCCGCTGGCACCGTCATCCCGATCAAGCCGGTATACATGGCGGGAGGATGAATAGTCATCACCGCGTTTTCGAGCAAGGGATCCAATCCCACACCATTGGATGGATGGCCGGCCACCAGGCGAAATGGGTTTACGGCCACATTGGAAAGGCCCGAAAAGAAGACCATGCCCGCCATCATCAACGGCACCACCACGGGAGTCATGCGTGGTTCCCGTGGCCAACCGCGCACCGCGACATAGGCGGTATACAGGGAAAGAATCCACCCCCAGAACAGTACCGAACCAGAATCGCCGCCCCAAAGCACCCCGATTTTATAGAAAAAGGGCAGAGCTCGATCGCTGTGGTTATACACCGCCTGCACTTGATAATCGCCCGTTAAGATGCAATACTCGAGGGCCAAGACGGCCACGGTCATACTGAGGGCAACGGCCAACGCCGCCCCGCGGATGCTTTCTTGCCAGCTCGGCTTTTCGGATCGGCGAAGGCGCCAGCCAACCACCATGGCATAAAGAGCCAAGGTCAATGCCAACATGAGGGCCATGCGCCCCAGCCACGGCATCGTCATGACCGGCCTCCTGAAGCCGGTGCATAGTGATCTGGGCACTGGATTTCTAACTTAGTGGCTTCAAAAGATCCATGGCTTCCTAAGTGCCCTTTAGCAATGGCCCCGGCATTATGGAAGTGCTCATTGGGCACGGCTCCGTAATAGGTAACCGGTAGGGATACCCCACCCGATTCCAAGGTAAAATGCAATGACCCGGTCTTAGGATCGTAATGCACCGTTTTGGACAATATGGTGCCCTGCACCCGCACCGTACCCCGACCAAATTTGGCCATTTCGGCATGATACGTCTTCACTGTCACAAAATAACTCGAAAAATTATGCGCGCCTTGAAGCAACATATAGGCCAAGGCAGCAACCACCACCAAGGCGCCGATTTGCAAACGTAACTTTTTGGACACGAAGACCTCCCGGACTCTTCACAGTGATACCATTAGTCATGTCCGGAGGCTGGACAAAATATCCATGCCGATGCGCGCGACCGATAAAGATGCCCCGTCCAAGGCTTGAAATACATCCTTAAAGCTGATAGAATAGGCTGTGCGTCGCCGAAGTGGTGGAATAGGCAGACACGCAGTGTTCAGGGCGCTGTGAGCAACAGCTCGTGTGGGTTCAAGTCCCACCTTCGGCACCATCTTGTCGGGATGGCGGAACTGGCAGACGCGTACGTTTGAGGGGCGTATGAGGCAACTCGTGGGGGTTCGAGTCCCCCTCCCGGCACCATATTTTGACCCATAGCAGGGGTCCTTCGCAAAACTGAATTCCTTCCGGAATTCGGTTTTTTATTTTTGGATATCGGGATTTATGATTGCTTCCGGAGTTCCTTCATCATGCGGAGGCCAATTGCGATTATGTGATGGATTCATCCGCCAATTTGGCCGTCACAATCCGAGAATAGCAATCCTTAAGGGACATCCCGGCCAGATGGTCCTTCATTCATTACCATTAGGCAAAACTAGAGCTCGTAGCCGGGGACGACTCCCACCATGGTGTACTGTCCACGACACCTCCCTGCTCTATACGGCCATGTCCTCACCAACACGCAGGGCTTCGCCAATGTTAGTAGTCGTTCTGTAATCCCGATCTGAGGGTACAGCCCGCAACCTACGCAACGTGGCATCGGCTCGCGGTTTATTGATCGGCTCGGCGTTTTCTCTGCAAAGGAGTGTCGATACCGGCTTTCAGTATGTTCTTGTAGAATGAGGGGCGGGGGCTCATAGACATGGCGGAACAACCGGCGGTGCGCACCACCCTGCTCCTCGTACCACGATCATTGCGCGTGTTCTTGGCCGGCTCAGCCGTTAGCGACTTCATGAGTGGCTTATATCGGCTGGCGCTACCTTGGTGGCTTTACGATGTGACCCATTCAGCGGCGGCCATGGGCTTACTCACCATGATGCAGTATCTTGCCGGATTCGTGGCACCATGGGCGGGCGACATGTTGGATCGCTGGGACGCCCGCCGCATCGTGCAAGTGAGCGGGTTAGTCCAGATCCTCGCCATTGTCCTTGTCGTAGCCTTTGCTAATCGGGGGCTCACCCTGCCCTTTATCGATGCCTTAGGATTAATTCTGGGAGCCGGTGCCCTCATCACCCAACTTGCCGCAAATAAATTAATTCTGATGCATGTACCGGGTCCCGCACGCCTGACCTTAAATGGTCTCCTAGGCACCATCGCGACGTTCTCGTGGAACGTGTCGCCGGGATTGGCCGGGTTGTTCATCTTGATCGTCGGGGTCCGATGGACCGTGATCCTCAATGGTGCCAGTTTTTTGGCCGTTATCGTTCCGGCCTTCTTCCTCCCCACGCCCGAACGGCGCCTGGTGGAAACAGCCGCCGATCCGGAGACCGCGTCCGGTCCCATTGACCGCTTTATGGTGGGATTCCGAGCGTGGCGGCATGATGCGGGCGTCGTCTCGTTGACCCTGATCATTGCGAGTTGGTATCTCACCTGGGGCGGCGCCTATACGTTGGTGACATACCACTTTCGTCACTTCTTCCACTGGAGCTCGACCGAAGTCGGTCTCATCACCATGGTGGCCGGCGCCATCCCGGTGGGGTTGGGCCTGGTCGGCGCGCGCCTGACATACTGGTTGGGTGTCCCCCGAATAATCTCCGGAGCTCTCGTGTTATCGGGATTCGGCATGGCGGGTCTGGCGCTCGCGCGGACTCCTTGGGAGGCGCTCGTGGCCTTGGGTTGCATGGATGGAGCCATCGCGCCCACGACCATGATTTTGGACACGATGACCCAATATCGAATCATCCCCGACGTTTACGGCCGCGTGAACGCCCTTCAAACCATCCTGTTAACGGCCGGACAACCCGTCGCTGCGGTTGCCGAAGGGCTTATGGCGGGGGCCATGGGCGCGCCGATGACATTTCTAATCTGGTCGGGTAGTACCGTCGTCCTCGGTTTGAGCGTGTGGGCCACTCGGATCAGGTCGGCAGTTCTCCCGCCATCCACCGGCTAATTCCGGGAGGGGCGTTACCTCTACGCAAATTACCAGGGGTTCATGCGGCGGTTGGTTCGGCGGACGTGAGGGGGTGACAGTCTGAATTCGTGGCCGACGCTGATGCTTGTTGTCCCTTTTGGAGTGAACGACCCAAAGCCCCTGGATTACTCACCCGATCGCGTCGAACCGCTTGGACTTCTTTCTAACAAGCGGAGGGGATCCCCTCAAACGGGGGACAGTCAATTCTCGTACGCGAACGGGCTCCACCAGGATCCGGCACCGTTTCCGTGGCGATGGAAACTCGAGGACGCCAAGATGGGGGATGTTATTGAGGAATCAATATACGAGCCATCGGAGGTCCCCGGTTAGTCCTCCCGTGGTCTTCGGGAGCACTCACGGAGCCAAGTTACCCCAATGCGAAAGGTCCCGAAAGTTTAGAATCATCCGCACCACCCCCGCCTCGCGCATCGCCCTTCAACGTCCCTCTGTCAAATACAGGGCGTCATCGTGCACCACATAAGAGGTGTAAGATGGGCACCTTCCCGTACCTCCACCCCCGATCATGACGGTTTCACGATGGCCATTTGGCGCACGAGTTGGACCGCCTTAAAGCCGTTGGCGTAGATAAAGTACCGGGTTCCCTTCACGTCATAGGTCGCCTCCGACGGAGCCCCCGATCCTATTGCAAACGTGGCGCGACCATGAATCCCGGGGAGCTTTTGGCTGCCGAGTGAGGACGCAATGGAGGAAGCCTGGCTCCGGACGACATCTTGTGATGTACCGGGCGAACCAATGACATTGATGGTCCAGCCGTCTTGATTCCAAAGGGCAACCGGCCCCTGTTGGGCCTGTCCGGAATAGACAGTCGCCGTGACGCCAGAACTCAGCGTTTGGGTCGTGCCCGACGAGGTCGTCCGGGGGTAAAAGGGCATGTAGCGCTGACGCGCGTGAAATGCGGGCGTCCATGCCATGCCTTTAATCGTGCCGAACAAGTCCGCGTTGCCGAAGTGGATGTGCGGCGAATTGGCAGGACGTCGCGGCCCGCCACCAATCGTCAGCGCAAATCCGCCGTTTTGGACGTTATAGCGGACGTCCATGGGTCCGTGATACGGGCCGCTTAGGATGTGCTGGGGCAAGTAGACGGGCACATCAGACGTGTGGGCCAAGCGACGTCCTACGGTGTTCCTCACGTCCGCATAGCGGGTAAAAAACGGCGGGAGCGCCTTTAAGGGAGCGCTCCTAGCGCGGGCATTAATTTGTCGACCTTCGGTCACATAACGCACCTGGCTGATTAAGTTCCCCATGCTCCGAAGAGATTTTGAGGGATACACCGCCACGACACGGAAACGATGGGAGGGCCAATGATGAACGATCCTTGGCATGGCAAACGTTCGCGGCTTTAAAAACAAAACCCGGTCGGGATGAGCCGCATCCGGCCATCTCACGGCAAACAATTGACTAGCGGGAACATGAAAAATCGCCTGGGCTGATGTCGAGGCATCCATTGCTTGAGGCAAAACGTTTGAACCTGCCGGTTTCAACCAGTAGAGACTCACACTCATTTGGTACCAGAGTGTGCCCGTCGATGTCCCAATTTGAGTCGCAGGTTGATTGACACTGGCCACGCTCGTGAAGCGGTCCGAAGGCCAATGGTGAAGTGTGGTAGGGATACGAAAAGATTTGGGCAACAAAAAAATTGTGCCTTTCGGATTGGTGGCGTACGCACTGGCTGGACTGAGAACGTAGAGCGTGTGCCGACTTGCCCACGCTTCCAACTGGGTCGGCGCCGCGTTTCGAACGGTCACCATGGGTGATGCAGGCTGACTGGCAAAGGGTGATGAGGTCGTGGTCATGGGCGTGGATGACGGTGTCGCTTTAGGTGCCCGGGACGCCCTTCGCGACGTGGAAGCGGGACTCGACGACGATACCACATTTTGGGTGACAGAGCCACATCCCGCTAAGACAAGCACCCCAAAGAGACAGACGACCCCGGTCGTGGTGATACGACCCATAGTCACGTAAAGACCCCCTACTGAAATGGATTCTCCTACCGGTGAACGAAACGACAGGGAATGCCTCCGGGTTACCATAAAGCCGTAACGTTTTTCCCGCCCATGACGTTAGACAAGAGAACTGGGGGAATCATCGTGCGTGTGCAACCCTGGGCGTGGGTAATGAGTGCTGCCCTCGCCACGACGCTAGCAGGGTGCGGAAGTGCCCAGCCGGCCACCGGAGGAGAGACATCCGCCTTTCCGAAGCTCGCCGCCAGCTCGCCCAATATCTCTGCCATTGATTTTTTGACAACGCGGGTGGGATTTGCGGGCGTGAATCACTCCCTTTTGGAAACCACCAACGGCGGGCTCTCCTGGCAGATACACCCGTTGCCGCACCATGACGGGCTTATCCGCCTAGATTTTCTCACGGCCCATGTGGGGTGGGCTTTGACGCAAGGAGGAACAGGGGCCCACCCCTTGTTATCCCTCCTTCGCACAACAAACGGGGGGGAAACTTGGACGGTCGAACGAAATTTTGCCACCGACGTTTCGGGCAGTTTGGCCATGACAACGGCCACCCGCGGTTACGTTGTCGTCGGTTCCCACTTATATGGGATGTCGGCCGCCCATCGAAAGGGGGTAATGGTGCCCTTGCCCCAGGGATCCGTGCCTCAACGACTAGATTTTTTGACCTCCCGCATCGGATGGGTCTCGGTGAAGCAGGGATCTCATTATGAGTTATTAGCCACCACGGACGGGGCCAAGCACTTTCAGCTCGTTTTCGATAGCCCCGCACCCCTCGTGGCCATATCGTTTCCCACGACCCAAGACGGGCACATCCTGTTGGGAAAGAGTCCCG
>JAKADJ010000150.1 GCA_021820645.1 Bacillota bacterium | reverse complement strand
AGCACCCCAGCGTGGAAACGTTACGGCGCGAATTGGCTCGCAATGGACAACTCCGCGCACTCTGTGGATTTGCCGACCGCACGCCTTCGGCCTGGGCCTTTTCCCGATTCCTACGGCGCGTGGTCGACCACATGGAGGACATCCGCATCATGTTTGACGACTTGGTGGACGACCGCGACGCAGCCATGGTGGTTCCCCCAGAATCTCCGCCCTTTAGGGCGGGGAGGTTCAACAACTGGATGGGACATCATCCGACCCCGACCAAGTCCAGCATGGTTAGCTCACTTCACGGCGACTGCTGATCCTGCCTCTTCCTTAAAAACTGGACGGAGGCGGCCAGTAGTTGCACCAGTGTGGCGGCCGTAATCCCCATAGGTAACGACATCGCCACTAAGTGACCACCGATAAACACCCCGAGGGAGACGCCGAGAATTTTGACACTGGCGGTAGCAGTAAATGCTTGACCCCGTTCTCCTCGTGCCACCACCCTATTCCTCACGCCTAATACGGCCGCTAATTGAGCGCCGTCGGCCCATCCAATGATGAGCGCTGCCATGATGGCACTGGGAAGACTCCGGACAAAGATTAATGCGAATGTGCCCCCGCCCATGACCAAGGTAGTGACTCCGACTAGAGTGTCTGGCTCCTTGTCGCCGCCCTTAAGATAGCTCACCGTGCCAAAGAATGCCCCTAGGGCCAATATCGACAACAATATTCCACTGTAGGCGGGACGACCCCACACTATTTGGGCTAACACAGGCATTATGGTCCACAGCATGCCAAACCCACAGTAGGAGATAGAAGAGACGAGTGTCACATATCGGAGAGGCGCGTTCGACAGAAGCGTTTGGTATCCCGACCACAATGCTTCCCGCATGTCCACGCGTGCGAGCGGTGGGACTCCGCGGTCTCCCTTAGGAAGACTCCATGCAAACCATATGGCTGTCACAAGGAACACAACCATTGCCCCGAGGGTCATCCGGGGCCCTTTTACCGTGTAAAGAACTCCGGCCATGGTGGGGCCTAGTAGTCCCGCCGCATTATAAGTCATCGCGTCCAGGCCAGTTACCCACGCACGTTGGGATAAGGACTCGCCAAGCAGCACTTGTGAGGACCATCCTCCGGAAGCGGCCGCCATCGCAGCCCCCATACCCAACGCTAAACCCATGGACTCCCATTGCGGAACGACACCCATGGTTAGAGTCAGCATAACTAAGGCCAACGCATATCCAGCAAGGGAGAGGGCCAGCACCCGCCCTGGACTTTGGCGCCGATCGAGTAGGATTCCGAGCCAGGGGCCACCAATGCCGGTAGCCAACGTCATGATACAGACAAGACTGGCGCCAGGCGCGACCGAATGAAATTTTGATAGGCTCAACCATAGCATGAACGGGCCTGTTATTTCGTCGGCAATTCGAGCCGTCACCGCGCCTAAAACATATCCAAGGATCGCGTAACGCTATTTCATATTATTCACGTTACCTATGCTATACTAATACCATGACTAAAATCAACGATGACCAATGGGCCATGGGCTCTGCCATACATGGGGCAGAGCGTGCGCTCCGCATGATATCCGTACTGCTCGACCGTACGGATATAGAAGAAACCGCGCGAGCAAGGCGCCTCGAGGCCGTCTTAGAAGAATTCGGAGAAATCGATCCCTGCATCGGTCCTGTGGACTTTCCCTTACTACGTGTAGCGGCAGACCGGCTCCACGAGGTACTTGTATCCGACAGGCTCGAGAACCTGGTAGCTGGGCTGAATCAGCTACTGTTGGAATATGCCCACCCACCGCGGCTTACCGCTCATGATCAGTCCCTGTGGCATCTCCATATCGACAGTCACGACGATGCCCCATGGGATGAGTGGTTTGTCACATCGTCGTGCATGGCTTTTGCCATCCTCATTGCCGAAAAGCAACGAGTGCCAACGCAAAGTTGTGCCTCGCCCCGTTGTAGAAGATTGTTTTTGGATGTGGGTCAGGGTGGGCCTCGCTACTATTGCTCATCGCGCTGCGCTACCCGAGAGCGAGTAGCGACGTATCGGAGAAACAAGAAAAGCCGCCCCAAGCCGCTCTAAACTTTGTCTGGCTCAAAGATCGTGGTCTTTAGTCCATTTCTCAAGTTCCAGCGCTCGGTCATCGCGCCCCAGCAATCGGTAGGCGTGGGCCTCATAGGCGAGTGGCAACACCGAAAGGCGCATCTC
Source organism: Bacillota bacterium (assembly GCA_021820645.1). The sequence continues at coordinate 3,894 of JAKADJ010000150.1, read as the reverse complement.
ATCATAGGGGATCCATTGCACCAAGTCTTTAAGGTTTTGAGGACGGGACCACTCTTCCCTATCACGCTTCTCTATGTCCCCGATCAATTCTACCGTCACACCATGGATCCGGGCGCGGCCAAAGTGGGAACGGATGACCGAGGTCGAGCGATATGGTACCGCCTGCACCATATAGAGTTGCAACGCGGCTCCCAACTGATACGCCCCGTCGCGATTGGTTTGTACATCTAAATCGTGAAGGTCATGGCAAATCCCCGGAGGTTAACCGCGACGCTACCCGCAATCGCCCAGTCTATCCCAAGAGGCTTAGCCCATCCAACACGATTTGCAAGACACGGCGCATCGGGGCACTCAACACTCGGCTACCTTCCATTCCCAGGGACTTGACCGCTTTCCCGTTGCAGCGTACCGGTATCGAGATCTTCGATAACGGTCAATGCGAGCCGAATGCTGGCTTCGGGGTCGAAAGCAAACGCCCGGAGTTTGTCGTAAGTCAATACATGGTGAGGGACAAGCGTCCTCACGTCGGCGTCTAGTTGAGGCAAAGCCACACTTTGCTTAAACGACACCACTCCAGATATTTGAGAATGTGGCAGCCTGAAGCGAAGCACATCGATAAAGCAGTTAGGAGCCTGGGAGGAACTCACACCGACGTGCCGAGCCCCTAACCCTCGAAGCGTGAGCACTACATCAAATCCGGCGCTGTAGGTCCGCGCCGAGGTGACCACGAGCACCTTGGGCCTGCACTGAGGGAGATCCTTCCACGCTTTTTGAAAGGTGGGCACGCCATCCAACCACGATAGGGCATCGTGAGCCGGAGCTTCTTGCGGCATCCGCTCTTGCCAGTGCCTGGCTTCCCGAAAATCGTAGCCCCCGGGGAAAAAATCGTCATCGGGGAGTTTCCCATAATTTTCCCTGTAAAGTTCTGAATAACGTCGCACCTGATATCCTGCATCTAAGTGCCCCAAAGCTTCGGACCCGAACAAGGATAACCCCAACATGTCTGCCAGGGCCGAGTTGCCACCAAGAGATTCGCGAACGTCGACTACAAGCCACGAGGTATGCGCTTGCGCCATCGCAACTAGGCAGTTCTGCAGCACTTCGGTCGCGGACGGCGTGTCGGTGAGAAATTTCTCCAATTCACTCGTTGTCGGGCGTGTACTGGTGAAAGGGAAAACTTCGGCGTACCATTCCTCCAAAGGTTTGGTAAACCCGCTTTGTAACCACACTTCCCCAGCCTCTCGATATCGCATCAGGGATCCGATTCTGAGGATGGCCACTTCCTGATCGGGGTCTAAAAACCCCCACCCCAATTGATTGGATCTTAATCTCGGCATTGGCACGGTCGACGAGGACGTTAATGCAGCCCGGTTCAGGGTCCAGTTGAATCGCATTGACAGATGTTCTCCACCAGCGGTATCCAATCCCAAAACCAGATGGTCGCAGGTATCGACTTGTAGAAGATCAGCCCACAGCTCCGGCTCATAAAACGCATCAGCTATCCGGCACCATACTTGCATGTCGTTGTCACAGCCTTGGCGCGCCATGACACGAGCCCCGATTTCCTCAACCGGTACCCCGTTGACTCCCCCGAGGCGTGACCCGAGTAGCCCTAAGTGTTCGGGTGCCGACACCCGGTCCACGTACAAACCATCGGCAAGAATTCCAAAGTCTACCGGAAGATGCGAAGTACCCATCTTATCGGTCTCTGCAATGCCGATTTTCGTGTGACCGTCCCGCAAGGAAGCGACTACGGGACGTATCCGATCAAGATATTTCAGCACTGAAAGCGTGTCCGGCAAAGCCCGGTAGATGTCATCCACCCGGCGGTAAAAATTAACGGCACCACCAGCACCCCAGAAGGGATCCGGGTGCGATTTCACCAAAAGATCACACAGATACATCAGGTCGTCCTGCATTTGAGAACGTGTTAAATTCATGATCGGTCCCTCGTTGTATCATTTTAACAGGGCCCTGACCTACGGCCGAGCCGCTTACTGCTTTCGATTTTAAATTGTTATATGGTCAATTGTCGACCACTACCAGGCAACTAGTCTTGCGCCGCATTTAATCCCAGGCCAATGAATTATATACGAGCATGGGTCTCTAACCGCGTTGGCCGGGGCATCCGACATAAAGTGGCATGGTCTCGCTTTCTCAACCATAAACGGGATTAGCGAGGCAGGACACGCTGTTTTGAATGTGGCTTGGCGATTAGCTTGCCCATAAAAATTGAAAATGACTCCCCGCGATTTTTTTCTTGTATCGTTCAAAGAAACCTGATAAAATAAGTTTTGCTGTGACGGGGTGGCGGAACTGGCAGACGCGTACGTTTGAGGGGCGTATGGGGTAACCCGTGCGGGTTCAAGTCCCGCCCTCGTCACCATACTCGCAAGACCCCTGGTTGTTCAGACTTATCGACCTGCAAATCGTTTAAAATGTGACCCCATCCTACACTACGAGGACGGGGGATTTTTGTTTGTGGGGGCCGAGACCGAGCTTTCGAGGCTTTGCTTGTTTTTATGTTGCGCTGGCCGGCTGCACCCGGCGACGTTCTGTGGCCCTTTCTGCGTTACATTCACTGTCGCTACCGGCAATCTGCCATCGCTCCGAGATCCCAACGATGGCGACCCTAGCTTTAGTTGAGTCGGCTTGTTCCCTGAGATGGGCCTTAATGATACGCAGGCATTTGCGAATGGCGAAGAACGCCTCATTACAGAATTCTATGCTCGGGCGTGATACTACAAACGAGACAACACGGAGATGACCCCGTGAAAACGATTCCCGCCCCCGTGGACTGGGCCCCAACCAAATGGAGAATCCCCGCTCCTCATCCCCGGAACAGGATCTGTTTATCCGGCCAGCACTCCAACTCCGATCACGGCAAGAGCTGCAACCAGCATCAGCACTCCAACCACTCGCCGAATGACAAAATAGGTAGATGAGGGCTCCCGAGTTGCTCTCCACGATTCCGTCACCCGCCAGATCCATCGGGGAGCGATTACATTAGCCAGTGCCATCGCTGTCCATAGCACTAGAAATGCTCTTAGCGCCCAGAATAAGACGGTAATGGGGCCGGATGGCATAGTCGGCACCTCCTTATTTCGGTATCCGTCTGGTGTGGTGAGGTTCCCCTTACTCTCACCAGTCACCGGGATTGGTTTATTCTTGGTTGCCCCTTGCCAACGCTGGCATGCACCACCAGTGAACGCCGATATGGCGAACCGATGACGACACGCTGGATTCGCAAATTATGGCCTACAACGGTCGCCCGTGCAACGCGGCATCGATAAACACGGTTCAAGAATCGTCATGACCCGGGAATCCGTCCTATTTACAGGTGTTTTTAATCCCATCTTTAGCGATATACGGTTCGAATTACACGCAAAAATCGTTCCGCCCTCGTCTTTGGGCGTTTAGACGGTTGTGAGAAACCCGTGGATACCTCATAGCCCCTCACCGACCGATAGGTCGCTCAAAGTGGTAACCCCAAACGCAGCGCCTGCGTTATGATGTGAGAAAATCCAAAAGCCTCATGAGAAAAGGGAGACCAATATCATGAATCTGATTACCCGGGACCACTTTCACCTGAGCAAGGCTGCCAAGCGCTTTATGGCCCCCATGCTTGTCGTCGGTGGCCTTACCGCCTTAGCGGCCGGTTGTGGAACTGTTTCCGCCACCTCCCCTACCCCCAGTCTGCCATCTACACCACCTACCGCAGCCGTGCTACAACGCTTGGTGCCCCAAAGCCATACTATCGTCAAAACCGAGATGTTAAGCTTTAAGGGTCAGGCCCCCGAGGATATTGTCGTCAGCACCCTGCCCCCCGCACATAAGTCTAGTATCGTGGAAGGTCTTCGGGTGTCTCTCGTGTCCTGGGACAGCCACTCCCAC
>JAKADJ010000149.1 GCA_021820645.1 Bacillota bacterium | reverse complement strand
TTGTTAGCCGACTTCAAGCACCTCATGCGCCACCGCCGAGACCCCCTAAAGCCACTCGTAATCATTGTGCCATCACGCCCTGTGGCGGATTGGCTTCGCACGCGCACGCCCCTGGTGAACGTTAATATTGTGACCTGGGTGGAGTGGCTCTGGGGCCTTATGCCAAGCCATTTTCGCCGTTGGCCCGAACAGGCCGACCACGTTCTTGAAGCCACAATGCCCCCCGATATTATCGCGCATCTATCCCGAGACATCCCGGGCCTCTATCTTACCGTCATTCGGGCCGCAATAGAATGTCGTTATCAAAATATTTCTCCAGACAATTTAGACGATAATGATCTGGCGCTCGCAATGACGATCCGCTGGCTCAACCGGCACGTGTTTACCGGAGACCTTTACGATACCGTGCGACTGTATGAATATGCCAGAGAACACTGGAGCGTGCTGGAATCCTCGATAGACGGGATTATTTTTTGGGGATTTTTATCCTTCGCGCCGATTGAATGGCGGCTGATTGAGACCATGGGCCGGTACCATCCTTGCGTGATCTATGGTCTGGATGCGTCCGAACGGGTGAACGGGCCGAGGGAGGTTTCTCTCCGCGTGCTAACAAAAACCGGAGGAGGGCCCGTTAGGAAGACTATCAGCCTACCTAAGGAATACCTAGGACCCCAGGCCATCACCCGGCTGATCGCAGAGCGTTTACAGATCGGGGTGCTGCCTCAGGACATGATGGTGATTGCTGACGAGGATGATCAGTGGCGGATTGCTCTAGCCCTTCGTCAGGTGGGGATTGCTGCGAGGACGGGGTCGGTCGTGTCCTATGAGGCGCGCTCGATTTGGCGCGCGTTATGCCTTGGAAAAGCAGCCCCCCGCTCCTGGCGCCGACTGCAAGACCGCTATCCGGATCTGGCCGACTGGTTGAATACGTGGGGTTCAGCGTCGGATACCATGACCGGATGGGACCAGTCACGGCACCTGGTGCTTGAGGCGGCCACTAAGATCCCGGCCTTGGCCCCCCTGGCTCCCGTCGTGAAACGCTGGGATGCGCTCTCCGTGGTCTATCCCGCGCCGGACCAGGATCTATTGCGTCGCGAGATGACGATACTACCCGAATACGCAATAGAACCGCCAGGAGCCTACCCGATAGAGGCCGTATGGGTGGTGCGGGCGTCGGATGCGGCCGCTATGGCGGCTGACGAGGTGATGGTAGCTCCCGAAGCCTTTAGGCAGTTATCGCGACCTTGGGGGAGGGGCTTGGGGCTCTCCGATGGCGCGATTCCTTTACTGCAAAAGGCCCACGAAAGACTCGTCGATCGGGTTCAGTCACGACTGACAGAGGTGGCTAATAACACTCTCTTCGCTTTTGGAGAGACCGGAGAGCGGCCCTTTCACTCGCTATGGTCGATTCAAGAACCAAAAGCGGAGCCGGCAAGTTTAGCCTGGTACGCCGAGTGGTATGGAACCGGGGCGTTTGGGGTGCAAACTGGGTTACCCGCGACAACCATTTCGGTTTCTGATTTGGAAAAGTTTGGAGCTTGTCCTCGAGCCTACTTCTTATCCCGGGGCCTAGGGTTAAAGCCCTGGAATGACGACCCGATGCGTGAATTGCCGGCGCTTTATGGACAATGGGCGCATTTAGCCCTCTACTATCTGAGCCAAGATCCGACCCTCTCGGTGTCCGTAGCCGTTCGTAACGCGATGAAGGCTGTAAAGCCTCCGGATGGTCTTCTAACGACGGTGGTTCGCCAATCCCAGCATCGTCTAGAAGCTAACCTGCAGTATGTATGGGCCGGCATCCAAGCGGGAGAGGTACCGGACTCGGTGCAGGCTGAGGTCGAATGGGTGTGGGACTATCGGCTGGATAAAGACCTATGGTCGATTCGGATGCGGCTAGATCGGCTCGAACATTACAGGACTCACGATACGGTCGTGGATTTCAAGACCGGACACATCACGAATCCAGAAAAGGTCGGGCCAGATCAGTTGCAGATCCCGGTCTATCTGAGCGCGTGGCGAGACCGATTCCCCGATCGTCAGAGTGTACGGGGGGTGCTGTGGGGCATCACCGAAAAAAATCATTTTCGGGCGCGAGAGGTGCTGGGTGATGAGGGCACGGATCGAGAAGCCCGAAGGGTGGTGGACGGCATCTTAGGCCGTATCCGGCAGGGGGAATTCTTCCCGACCCCGGATCCGAAATCTGATCCGTGCCGTGTCTGTGATTATCGATTGCTATGCCCAGCCAATGTCCGCCATATTGCACAGACTAAGCTGGTGCACCACAAAGAATTTATGGCGTTATGGATGGAAGGGAATACGGGGGCAGATGATGAAGCCTAAAGACGACAGCGCGCGGCATCGTGTAATCGAGGAGTTTTCACAGGATTTGTTGGTGGAAGCTGGTGCGGGGACCGGGAAAACGACGCTCTTGGTAGAACGCGCGCTTCACGCCATTCTGGTGCGGCGCATCCCGGTAGAACGTATCATCCTCATTACGTTTATGGAGAAGGCTGCGCTAGAGATTCGTCTGCGTCTCACCCAAGGATTGGAAGCTGCTCTGTCGGGAGAGTATAGGGACGTGGCAGCGAGCGCTTTACAACATCTTTCCAACAGTCGCATTACCACCATTCACGGCCTCTGTCTTTCCTTGCTCCAGCAATATCCTCAAGAAGCCAAGGTTCCGGTGGGCTTTGACATCTTAGATCCCTATGATGCGGATCAACTGTGGGAAGAGGCATTAGACGATTGGCTCGAGACGGGTCGTGAAGCTCACGGTGTGGTGGACGATTTCTTAGCAGCCAATATCAGTCTGCATCAACTACGCGAAATGATCCGTACGATCTCGCAATGGGAAATGCTTGCCATTCCCCCGATGGATGTGCCGGTCAGTCCGACAGATCTTCAGGACCTTGAAGAGGATCTCAAAGGATGGGTGCGGATTGCTGAGCAGGAAGCGGATCCAGACGAACCAGGCCGTCGCCAAATCAGTGACCTCAGCCGCTTTCTCACCCACCGAGCCCGGGATGCTTGGGGTTGGATCCGGACTGTGCAAGGCTGGCCATTCTCGGCGCCGAAAGGAAACAAGAAGGGATGGGGTCATCCTGACCGCCTAACGGAGCAAAAAGTGTGGATTCGAGAGACCCTGAACCCCAAAATTTTAGAATGGCAAGGCGCTCTAGCCGACTATTTGTTAACCCGATTGGTGTTGGCGGTGCAAACGGATTTCGGACCCCGGTGGCAAGCGTGGACCTATGCTAAAAATCTGATGAGTTTTGACGGCCTTCTGCGTAAGACGCGTGACTTAGTCCGATCCCATCCGGTGGTGGTGGATCGCATCCGTGACAGTTTTGACATGATGATGGTGGATGAATTTCAAGATACCGATCCGATTCAAACCGAGATTATTCTAACCTTGACCCAGGGTCGGGCGGGGAACTTGCTGTTAGTGGGGGATCCCAAACAGGCCATCTATCGCTTTCGCGGCGCCGACGTAGAACTTTACGCGTCGGTGCGGCAAAACTTCTCGGAGCGGCCAGACGCCTCCGTCACGCCGATTACGCATAATTTTCGGTCACATCCTGCAATCCTGGGGGCGATCAACCAATACTTTTCGAAGAAATTTCCCGTGTTGCCCGACCCGGAACGACCTTACATTCCAGTGTTTCAGCCCCTAGAGACCCATGATCGCCAGGATTCCTTCCCCCATGTCATTGTCGACGGTGGACCGATGACAGGTCGCGCTGATGACAGGCGCCGCGCTGTAGCCGGCCAGGCGGCTTTACTTATTAAGCGGGCGATTTCCGAAGAGTGGCCGGTCTATGATAAACCAGCGAACGCCATTCGTCCCATTCGCTATAGAGATATGGTGCTGATTATGCCGACACGGACTGGTTTGGATGTGTTCGATGAGGTATTTACCCAAGAAGGGATTCCGCTGGCTAAAGAGAGCGGCACCGGGTTTTTTCGCCGTGATGAAATCCGGGGATATGCGGCGCTATTGCTCGCCTTACAAAGTCCTCGCGATGAAGTCAGTGTGGCGGCATTTTTGGTATCTCCCTGGGTGGGCTTAGGTCTTGAGGAGATTGCCCGGCATCGCGCGGACTATGGATTAGACTACCGTCTGGCGCAGCCTGAGACCAAGGTGGGAACATGGCTTCGGGTAATGGCTGGGTGGTTCACGGATTGGTGGGCCCTTCATCCTGAAGCTCTGCTATTTCAAGTGCTTGAGACCACCAAAATGCGAGGGACATTGGCCACCCGTCAAGACGCTGCGGCTCTAGCCAACTTAGATAAACTGGCTTTTCTCAGTCATCACCTGGGTCATTCTTGGGGTATTGACCGATTTACAGAATGGATTCAGGGCAAGGTGCGCGAGGGGGCCAATGAGGAAGAAGGTCTCTTGGTGGGTGAGCTCGAAGCAGTGCATTTTTCTACGGTGCACCGTAGTAAGGGGCTCGAGTGGCCGTTGGTGATTGTGACCAACTGGTCCAAGGCATCGACCTCCCATGGACCCGTGATATTGGGGGTCGGAGGTAGGCCGGTGATGAAGGTATCGGGACTTATGTCTCCCGGGTGGGAAGAACAGATCTACCAGGATGGATTACGGGATGCCGCAGAACAGCAGCGGCTCTTATATGTGGCGTTAACACGGGCGCGTGACTATTTAGCGGTGATCGACGCGTGGCCGACCCATCAAACCGATCCTTTTGAGTTTTTTACCTTGAGTGATCATCGGATCGGTACAGGGGTCGATGACTGGGCTGGGACGGCCGATGCTGAGCCTAAAACACCGACGGTCTGGGTACCTCGCCCGGATCTGGGACCCGTCAGCTCTGAAACGTGGAGGCCCAATCGCCGGGAACGGGCACTGCAAGAACGCATTCGGCGTTGGCTTGAAGGGAAGGCGCCTCACGCAGCCTGGATTCCGTGGGATAGTCAGGACTTTTGGCAGAGCATGAAATCCCACAAGTGGGCGAGTCAGGTGAGCGTCTCGGGCGCTTACGGCATCACTGTAGTGGACTTCGTGACCGAGAACGACGGGAGGTTTGAAGTCATCCGGATGGTGGACCCGGACCGCAAACCCGCAGATTTTTGGCCGGATTTTAAGATTCTCGAACAAGCCCTGACTCCTTACCAATATTGGATCTGGGACGGGAACGCGCTGCGCCGCGAGGATCCCCTAGGCATGTCTGGAAATCATCTCTGACGCATAGGGTATCGAAGAGGTGACCCGTTATGCGTCGAATCCGGAGCATCGTCATCGCGGTGGGAATTTTGGGCTTATTGGTCTTCGGGCTAGGTTTGCACCGAGTGACGATCGTCGCCCTGAGAGAGCCTCCCCGTGTCGTGTGGAAAGCTTCGTATGGCACCAGTTCAAACCGTGTAGGAGAATCGATTGGACTGGACGGTCGACACTACGGGCCCCTGGCATTCGCTCTGCTCGGTAAACGACTCGTCGTGGCCGATAGTTATAACAATCGAATCATCGTACGGGCGCACCATTCCCAACTGCTGGAGGCGGCCCCGTTGATGGTGGAAGATGTAGCCGTAACACCTTCTGGCGCCATCTTAGTGGCGGACAACCGGCAACTAGGGGTGTGGCGGTTGGGATCGGGGAGGATATCCCGACTCATAAAAATCCCGCAAGAAAAAGGTGTGACCGAAGCCATTTGGCATCTTGGCGTGGGACCTGAGGGTCAGATTGTGGTTCAAGTCCTAGGGTTTGGTCAAGGGCAATACCAGATGATGCTCAATGAATATAATCGCAAGGGGCAGTTTGTGCGTGAATTGGCGAGGGCTCAGGGTGGCGAGAATGCCGGCCTGACGCCGCTGGCGGGACATGGCCCGATCGGGATCCTGCAAAGCTTTGAGATTAGCCCATCTGGCGAACTCTATGTGGTCCCGCCGTCGCATCAACGATACCATCGTCACATCGACGTGTATCGCTGGGATGGTCAATATGTGAGCCAGATTTCAATAAAATCTCCGATCCCGATCTTAGAAAGTTGCCTCTTGGGGGTTAATCGAATGGGATGGGCCTATGTGGGCATTAATCTTACCTACCCGCATCGAGCGCGGGTCCTCGTGGTGTCTCCTGCGGGTACCT
>JAKADJ010000148.1 GCA_021820645.1 Bacillota bacterium | reverse complement strand
GATGCAATGCGGTAGTGAAATACCCTTGAGCCCAGTCGCCCATGACATTCATCGCGGCCTGGCCCTGAGCCACCAGTTGGTCGGCTTGTTGCCAGTGCAGAGCCGAGTAGTCCGTATTAGCATACTGCATCATCTTGAGAAAAGTCTTGGTGGCCTCAACCACGCCGGGCGATGTCCACGAAGTCCCCGCCTTACCGGTCAAGAGGTTTTCGTACTGGGTTGGCCCTAAGGTCCCCAACAAGACATCGCTGTATAACAGTGTGGTCTCCCAATTACCATGGTTGGCCACCGCAAGAGGCGTGATGTTATGCGATTGAAGAACCTTAGCATCGGCAAAGAACTGTGAAAAGGTCGTCGGAGGGGTAAGATTGTACTTCTTAAATATAGTGGGGTTGTACCACAGCACGTTAGACCGTTGCATATCCACGGGCACCGCGTAAATGTTGCCCTTAACGGTCAACATATTAAGAAGACTCTTAGGAAAGTCATGGTACCAGCCCTGTTGCTGATACAGGGAATTCAACGGAGCCATGTCTCCCGCATTAATCCACGAAAGCAACGTGCCGCCCCCTGCATGGACCTGAAACGTTCCCGGCGGATTATTGGCCTCCATCCGACTGGCTAGAACCGCTTTGGCATTCGAACCCGCCCCGCCTGCCACCGCTTCGTTGATCACCTTGATACTCGGATATTTCTGATTGAACACCTTAACCAGTGAACCTAACGCCTTGGAACTCGCTACCCCAGTCCACCAGCTAAAAATCTGTAATTGCTTAGGACCACTAGCCACCGGGGTATTCCCCGTGGATGTTGTAGTACTCCCACACGCTGACAACGCTCCAATGGCCACTACGGAGGTTAGTGCCATCGCGACTTTTCGTTGAACCCGCATAAATGTCCCTCTTTTCTGTCTATTTATAAGCGTCTCATCCAGTCGTTGGCTCGACAGAACATAATTGGTGCTCCATACTAACTAATCATATATCTTCGGTAATTAGGTTCTTCAAGCCACGATTTCGGTCTAGACAACTCTCAATACAACTCTATTCGTATGTATGTTAAATTAAATACGACAACATTGCAATTGGATCCGTAATGACTGCCCCATCGATCGATGGTCGAGACAATCGAGGAAACCACTTCAAAAGATAAGGACACACACTATGTACAAAAGCGTAGATGCTACCGTAATGCGGCAATTTAACAAACGTACCGTGCTCCATATCTTGTACCAACGGCAAGAGACATCGCGTGTCTCGATTTCCAGTGAAACCGGGCTCAATCGGGCTACCGTCTCCTCTTTAGTCGATGAGTTGATTGCGGAACAGTTTGTTCAAGAAATTGGACTGGGCACTTCACATGGTGGGCGCAAACCAATCTTGTTGCGTTTCAATGCCAATGCGGGCTATGCCATCGGCATTGATCTGCAGATCACCCACATTGACACCGTGCTCACAAACACCAGACGCGAAGTCGTCTATCAGAATCGCCGTCAAATCGGAACCGCCGATCAACCTCTGACCCCGCAGACCTTACGCGATGTGTTAGCCGAGGAAGTCCATGCCGCCGAGGCGGTGTGTCCCCAAAGTCCCCGAGGAATTCTTGGGGTGGGGGTCGCCTTGCCTGGGTTGGTCAATTACGAGACCGGACGCGTCACCTACCTCCCCAACCTAGGCATTACCGATTGGTCGATCGCCCCGGAGCTGAGTGAGATGCTTCAGGTTCCGGTCGCCATCGACAACGACGCAAACTGCGGGGCCTGGGAAGCCTTTTTATCCACCGGGATATCCAATCTTCTCTTCATTAACGCCGGCATTGGGGTGGGGGCTGGCATCATTTTGAATGGAAAACTGCACCGTGGGCGGGATGGAATTGCCGGAGAGGCGGGTCACACAACCATTTCCACAATGGGCGTGGTGTGCTCCTGTGGAAATTATGGATGCTGGGAGCAATATTCCTCCGAGCAGGCCTTGGCACGATATCTCCAGGAACAAGGGGCCGGTCCAGTGGATGCCTTTGCGCCTCGCTTTGTCGATCGTTGCATTGAGGCTGCTCAAGCCGGCAATCATGCCTATATTCAGTCGTGGCGGACACTCGCCGAGGCGCTAGGGGTCGGAATCTCAAACCTCCTCCAAATCCTCAACCCCGATTACGTCTACCTCGGCGGCACAATCGCGGAAGCTGCAACGATTATTCTTCCTGAAATCCAACGGGTCATCCGTCATCGGGCGATGTCCGCCAACAAGACGGTCCCAGTTGCCGTCTTACCCCCCCAAACGGTGGCTCGGGGAGCCGCCGGGTTGGCCATAGCGCGTGCCATCGACATGCTTCCGACCCATGCGGGATAGGAAAAAGAAAACTAGGGGGCCTCTTCCCTTGGCGTCTCTCGGGTCAGCCACTCCCGTGCCTTTCCCAAGGCAATGGCAACAAACTTGGGGCCGGTGGACATCGATTGTTGCCGCCGGCCGATCACGGCATCGGGGGTGAGCTTCTTCATCCATTCCCAAGGAATTTCAGGCGCCACACGCCTCAGGTAATCCGGGGTGACCTCCTGAAAGTGTTGATGATCCAGCTCTAATTGGGTCACTAAGCGTCCAATCACGTGGTGCGCCTCGCGAAACGGCATCCCCTCTGCGACCAGCATATCCGCAAGGTCCGTCGCGGCGGTATAGTCCTGGGCCAGACGGACTTGGATGCGCTCTTTTTGTAGTGTCATGGTGCGTAACATACCTGCCACGGCTGGCAACAACGCCTCCAAGGTATCCACCACATCGAACACGGCCTCTTTGTCTTCTTGCATGTCGGAATGGTACGCGAGCGGCAAGCCCTTCATCACCGTCAAAAGGGTCATCAGGTTACCAAAGACTCGCCCCGCTTTGCCACGTACCAATTCGGCCACATCCGGATTACGTTTTTGCGGCATTATAGAGGATCCAGTACTATAGCCATCTGCCATGCGTATAAAGCCAAACTCGTGACTCGACCACAACACCAGTTCTTCCCCAAGCCGACTCAAGTGCACCATCAAGAGACTGGCCCACGCCATATATTCGATAAGGAAATCACGGTCCGCCACCGCATCCATCGAATTGGCATAGGTTCTATCGAGTCCTAAGGCTGCCGCCACGGCCTCTGGATCCGTCGGATAGGGGGTCCCCGATAAGGCGCCAGCACCCAAAGGAGACATAGAAAGCCGCCGCTGCCAATCTTCTAGCCGCTCCCAATCGCGTTGCAACATGGCAATGTATGCCAGGCAGTGATGGGCGAACAGGATGGGTTGTGCGGCTTGTAGGTGTGTATATCCCGGAATGATCACATCCAGATTGCGTTCCGCTTGGCTCAGCAGTGCCTCCATGACATCCCACAGTTGCTGTTTATGACGGATTCCCACATCACGCATAAAGAGGTGCATATCGAGCGCCACCTGGTCATTGCGACTGCGTCCGGTGTGGAGTTTGCCGGCAACGGGTCCAATCAGTTCCAAAAGGCGGGCTTCAACATTCATGTGCACATCCTCGTATTCCAGGCGGGGGACCCAGGATCCACTCGCCACTTCTTCTTCGATCTGCTCGAGACCCGCCTGAATCTGGGCGACATCGTCTGCGGGGATAATGCCCGTTCGGCCTAGCATCGCCACGTGAGCCTGAGATCCCTGGATGTCATAGCGAATGAGCCGCCAATCGAATCCGGCTGAAGCCGTAAAATGCAACGCCGCGTCATCGGCAGCCTTAGAAAATCTCGGGTTTCGCGCCATCGTCATGAGTTCTGAATCCTTTCCAATTGCGCATGCCGCATGGCCATCGGTAATCCGAACAACCGAATGAAACCCTCAGCATCCTGATGGTCGTAATCGCCGCCATCGAATGTGGCCAAGTCTTCAGAGTACAAAGAATACGGCGAGGTGGCTGCTTGATGCGTCGCCTGTCCCTTGTAAAGAGACAGGGTGACTTCGCCCGTCACCACCAGATTCGCCCGGTCCACGAAGGCACTGAGCGATTCGCGTAGGGCAGAAAACCACCACCCATCATAGATGAGACGCGCCATCCGCAAGGCGACCTCCGCTGCAAAAGCCCGTGTCTCGCGATCCCACGTCAATGCCGTTAAAGCGCTGTGGGCCGCATATAAGAGGGTTCCTCCCGGGGTCTCATAGACTCCGCGGGACTTCATTCCCACGAGCCGGTTTTCCACCATCGTCACGCGTCCAATGCCGTGGCGAGCACCGAGCGCGTTCAGTTTTTCCACCAACGCCACCGGATCCAGATTCTCACCATTTAGAGCGATCGGGTTGCCGGATTGAAACCCGATCTGAATCGTTTCTGGAGTGTCAGGGGCCGCCACGGGATCTGCCGTCCAGGTGTACACATCACGAGGCGTGGGGATCGCGGGGTCCTCCAAGAGTCCGCCTTCATGGCTCACGTGCCAAATGTTCTGGTCACGAGAATACGGTGAGGCCGGAGTGGCAGACACCGGAACCCCGTGGCGTTTGGCATATTCCATGGCTTGGAGACGACCCGTAATCTCCCACTCGCGCCATGGGGCAATGACCGCGAGATCCGGCGCTAACGCCCGTATTCCTAGTTCAAAACGCACCTGGTGATTACCCTTGCCGGTCGCCCCATGGGCTACGGCCAAAGCCCCATACTGGCGGGCCACCCGCACTAATGCTTCGGCAATTAGGGGTCGGGCGATCGAGGTACCCAAGAGATAGACCCCTTCATAAATGGCCTCACTCCGTAACATGGGAAAAGCAAAGTCCACCACAAACCGCTCCCGAAGGTCGGCAACTTCGACGGCTTCGGCTCCCGACGCCAAGGCTTTTGCCCGGATCGCCTCGAAGTCATCGCCTTGTCCCAAATCCGCACAAAAAGCCACCACCCGCACCTGGTAATGTTCCTTAAGCCAGGGGATAATGATCGAGGTATCGAGACCTCCGGAATAGGCTAACACCACGAGGTCCCCGGGTTTTATCGTATGTTTCTTCATCCTAATGCCCACCTCTCTTTTCTCTCGGTTCCTGTTTCCTGCCTCAAACATGTCGACCCCTTGGCATCGTTCCAGCGCCCGATCCACACGTTTTGCACTCCGCCCTCTAAAGCCGCTATCCCGGCACGCACTTTGGGAATCATTCCATGAGTAATGATGCCGCGATCGATCAATGCCTCACAGCCCGAGACGTCGAGGTCAGGAATTATCGTAGTGGGGTCCTTCCCATTCCAACGAACCCCGCCACTATCGGTGTAAAACACCAAGGCGTCAGCATGAATCTTTTGAGCAATTCCACTTGCAGCCCAATCTCCATTGAGGTTCAAAAGCGTGTCGGTATCCTGTTCCATGGCCAACGGCGCTACCATCGGGATCATTCCTCCTGCCCAGATCCGCTCGATGAGGCCCGGACGCACCGAATTTACCCGTCCTACCAAACCCAAGCCCGAACCGTCCCGGCACGCATCGAACCATCCGCCATCTGCGCCCGAAAGACCAACCGCTGGCACGCCCACCTTCTGACATTGTGCCACCATCAATAGATTTGCGGTACCCCGCATCACCTGCACCACTTCTTTTAATACTGCGGGCGTCGTGACACGCTGACCCTCTTGAAATACGACCGGAACCTGGAGTTGTGCTAACCTTTCATTAATGAGTGGTCCCGCGCCATGGACCACGAGGACCTGATGCCTATCCTCTACCAAGTTACGGAGATCCTCGGCCCATACCGCACGACCATCGTGCTGTAGCACACTGCCTCCAACCTTTAACACAATCCGCATCGCTATGACCTCCGATATTGCGCATTAATGGCTACATAACGCTCAGTCAGATCGCAGCCCCAGGCCTCAGCCGAAGAGGCTCCAGCATGAAGATTCACGACAAAGATGACTTCGGGCAGAGCCATCACGGCACGCGCCCGTTCTTCATTAAATGCCATGGGTTGCCCTCCCTGTAACAGCGTCATACCATTCATAGAGAGATCAATCCGGGTCGGGTCAAAAGGCACTCCTGCCGACCCCACCGCAGCCACCACGCGGCCCCAGTTCGGATCTCGTCCATAGACGGCACTCTTGACTAAAGGAGAGCGGACTGCGGCGCGTGCCTTCGCTGCGGCGTCG
>JAKADJ010000147.1 GCA_021820645.1 Bacillota bacterium | reverse complement strand
ATGCTAAATCTTCTTCTAAGTCCGGGGTTTCCGCTAGCCATTCGGATCCCTGATGTCCCATCATCCATTCATCGTCGGCGACGGTTGTGAGTAAGTGCTGGACCGAGAGGGTTTGAGCGGCGGTGAGTAAAATCATGAGGGGGACCTCCTTGGCGGTGCCATGTCTAGTGCAACTTCTTCGATGCTCTGGGCTTCGGCCCTAAAACGTTTCCATAAGGGCGCATTGTCATAGCCGCTCGGCAATCGGTATGATTTTTCTATGCCGGAATCGGGCCACATCCAATCCATCTGTCGGGCTCGCACGATGGTATCTTGCGGCACCACCCAGAGATCGAAAAAGAGATCCCGACGAAAATAGGTTTCCCGGGCGAGCAACAGCGCCAATCGTGCAGACGCCGCACGCACACTCCCCACATGAGTGGCGAAGCTTAACGCATCGCGCTGACCAAATACCTCATAAATGGGAGTTTCCTTGCTAAAATCCATGGGTTTCACCGTCCTTTAGGTCTTTGGTTAGACTGAAAGCTCCCCCAAATAGGAGGCGGAATGGGCAGTGAGCGCCGCACGACGTACCCAGGCCAAGCCTTCCTGGGCACGTTGTCGCATGGCGAGTCGCGTAGCAGACATCGGGCCGGAATTGTGATGGACCATGTTGTCGTACCAATTCCAGTCGGGATCCGTATAATGCCAATCATGGGGAGGATTCGGATCTCGTGTAAGGGCGGGATCGGGTAGCGTGAGGCCCAATGCCTGGATTCGGGGAACATAACGCGCGATGAACTTTTGGCGCAACTGCTCGTTGGTCATTGTGCGTATACGATAATCGAGCATACGCTGCGCTGATGCCCCCATGGTTCGCGGCCCAAAAAAGAACATCATGGCTGGCCACCATCGATTAATGGCGTCTTGTAACATGTTGCGCTGGATCTCTGTGCCGGACGCCAGTGCCAGGACAACGGACTCGCCATGTTGCATGTGAAAGCTTTCTTCGGCCACAATACGTTTCAACATCCGCGCATACGGGGCATAGGAACTTGCGAGGAGCATGGCTTGGGTGATGATAGCTCCCCCATCGACCAAAAAGCCAATGACGCCTGCGTCAGCCCACGTAGGGGCCGGCATGTGAAAAACATTATGGAATTTGACTCGACCTACGAGGACGTCCGCCAGAAGATCTTCGCGTCCGCGCCCATCGGGGGCACTTAAATCTTCGGCTAATCGTAAGAGCATCTGTCCATGCCCGATTTCGTCTTGGATCTTGGCGTTGAGGGCCAGTTTTCGTTGAATGGTGGGAGCGTGTCCCACCCATTCCTTCTCAGGGTACGCGCCCATGATTTCGCTCATGGCATGCATGTGGATTTGTTTGATAAGCAATTTTCGGTAGTCATCAGGCATCCAATCACCGGCTTCTATTTTTCCCCCAGCGTTAATGCCTTCTATGAAGGTTTCTTGGGAGGGCTGTGTCATAATTTGGACTCCTTTCCGAATCATAACCCGTACGGCGTGTAACGTCACGAGCCTTACCGGATGATGCACTAGCTTTAGTTTCCACGTGGTGGACCTAGAAGACGATGAAAACTTTTGAGATCGCTGCGCGAGTACAATCCAGCGATCTAAAATCCGGCTCACCCGTAATACTTCAGGATGGGTGAGGGAGTGATAGCGAGTCACGGCTGTCTTCAAGCGATTTTGCCAGTATATACGGATCAGTTTAGCCATCATTTGCGTCAATCCTTCGCCTTGGATTGGATTGCGTCTCACCATGTGTGCGACGTATCGCCCGCCCAATAGAGACAGAGACGTCAGAATAGGTTCACTATAATAGCCATTGGGGAGGTGCAGTAGGATCCATCGGGCCCCATTTCATGGGCCATTCGGCCCCATTCGAGGAACCCTTAGACAACAGGGTTCGGTGGGCTCAAAGCGACTTTGATGGTGGATTCATGGTGTCGTAACAGCCTAAACGCATCTGCGTAGCGATTAAGGGGGACGGCATGGGTTACTAAATTTTCTATCGGCAGGGTGGTTTCGTGGAGTCGGTTAATAACCGACTGGAATGTGGCCGACGCGTCACTGATGGCTGCGTGGCCATATCCGAATGAACCGAGGAGAGTAATCCGCCGCGACCAAATGGGCGTTAAGTCCACGGACATGCGTCCAGCGCCTCCCAGCAGCAGTATTTGGCCACCCGGTCGCACTAAGGTTCCCGCTTCACAAAAAGATGTCTGGCTGCCGACGGTGTCCACGATGAGATCGAATCCGTAGGGCAGATAAGGCCAGCCGTTAAACTGGGTGGGGTAGGGGGTGCCAGTAACGGCACGGAGGGTCGCATTGGGCACGAAACGGGAATCCCCCTGGTCTTGATAAACTGTGGCGGCTCCTAATTGGCTGGCCATACGGGCTTGGTGCGGATAGCGAGCGTGGACCGAAATGTGCGGCGTGCCAAGGGTGTCCTTTAACAGCCATACGGTTAAAAGGCCCACGGTTCCCGCTCCTAACACGAGGACCTTGGAGTCGGGGCCGGGCCTGGGGACACGCGACAAACCTTGGAAGACAATAGCAGCAGGCTCCGCCAACACAGCTCGCCGCGTTTTCATCGCATAGGGGATAGGAAAAATTTGCTTTACGGGAGCCCACATGGTGGTTGACCATCCGCCCGGGAGGTCACGATGATATCCGAGAAGCATGCCCGCACCAAGGTCCGAATCGTGACGGTTTGCACACTCGTCGGGTTCACCGCGAGCACAAGCTAGGCAAGGAGGTAGACCGCGAGCCTCACACGCGAGGCTGGGGTCAATTACCACCCGAGTGCCGAGGGGCCATGGCGCGTCGGATGTCGCAATTTCACCGACCACTTCGTGTCCGAGGACCGCGGGCCACGATGTGAGCGGAGCAAGATAAGGAGAACTGCGAGCTCGCAAAAGGCTTAAATCGGATCCACAGATGCCCGACAAGAGAGGCTTAATCGCGACCCATTGGGGATTGCCATCCACACGCGGAGCAGGTCGGCTACAGTACTGCAACGAACGCAACCCGATGGATAGCGCTTGAGAAGGTCGCAGCTTCTGCCAGGCGAGACGCATCGGGTGCAGATGAAATTCTAATCCGCGGTAGGAATGGTCTTCGATCATTACACGGCCTCACCGATGCTCTAACAGCGCTACCAGATCGTTACCGCACGTCAACGCCTCTAACGGAGCATCTTCGGGTAACTCGATATGAGTGTGCTCCACAATGGTATGTAAAAGATCTACCCAGTCCATCCACGCCGCGATGGTATCACTAAAGAGTGGCGTGGTCGGCTCAAGATGCTGGCTATCATAACCCCAGTCGGTGACTAAAATTTCTCGAATCACTGGCCACCAATCGTTAGCTTCGGTGTGCATCGTTTGGATCTCCTTATAGTTTTCTTTACCATAGGAGATCCCGAATGCCATGTGCAAGGGCCTATCGACCCTACAATTTTGGTTCTCACGGCCATTTTATTTTTGAGTAAAAGCGACAGCGAATTAAAATCCAAAAAACCCGGTCGTTAGTCCGCGTCCATACATGGCCCACAAGAAGACGTTAAGACCAAAGAGCACCCATTTGGGATTAACGTGCCATCCTTGCAACAGGTCTTGGGGGTCTCGATTGGGGGCGAATGCACCCAGCAGTAGAACCGCTATTAAAGCCAAAGCTCCGTACAGGAGATGAAGGGGGTCCATAGGACGGTTCCCTTCAAGATACAAAGTGGCTCCCGCCAATCCGAGCACCACGGTCATCCATTGGAGTGTGCGCTGCCATCGCCAAAAAGCACGGGGCAGTTGGCTTATGTCGGTGCGTCGGACGATCCACACGCCTATCACCGTCGCGAGAATAAAACCTCCAATCGCGGAACCGATATGAATCCACAAAATGACCTTGAGCATAATATTGTCCTCCTCATCGATGCAGATCAACCGAGTATAGTCCTAGTTTATTATCACGCTTGTACAGCAGATCCGCACTCTTATGATCGGTTCGGCATGGAAGTGGTGGCACGCAGTTGCACGAGCGGCCAGATTCCCATTAAAAGAGAGGCGGCGGCCACATCTATAGCGAGGGTCATTCCATGCCATTCGGCCATCATCCCCACGGC
Organism: Bacillota bacterium; assembly: GCA_021820645.1. The sequence goes on along the minus strand of JAKADJ010000147.1, from coordinate 1,995 downwards.
CCATGCTCCAAAAGCACCCACGGTATTGCCGAGGCCAAGAGTTAATCCCGACGCCATGCCTAGACGCGTCGGAAAAAGTGACTGGCCATAAACCATCAAGACCGCGCCCGCTCCATTGACGGTGAATCCCCACAGGGCGACAGCAATCCAAAATGCCCAACCAATTCCGGTTATCGCCATTCCGCCTAATGCTGCGGCCAAGCTGGCTCCCACCAAAGACACCCCCAAGATTGGACGAGAGCCCCAAATGTCCGACAAGGATCCGCCTAAGAGGTTGCCAATCATGCCGGCGGCATACACAACGGCTAGTACTAAGCCGATCTCGCTGGTCGGCCCGTGGCGCTCATGCCATACCAGAGGAAGCAACATCAAGAGGCTTGAGGATCCGAGGCTCCTCAAGCCGACTAAGGCCCAAAACGCTTTGCCTTGGCGCCAAGTTTGTCGCCAATCATGAGACGCCAATCGAATTCGTTGTGGCTTGGGCCGTGGAATCGTCCGGGCCGAAGGGTATAAGGCTAGCGCTGCGATGAGCCCAGGAACTGCGAGCAGGGCCACGCCTGATGAACCGAGTCGATGCCACGAGACAACCACGATCAGTGGAGCTAAAATGTGACCGATCATGCCGCTGACCATCCAGCCACTCATATGGCGCCCTTTGCGGGTTGACTCCCGTTGGTTCACCAGCGCGGCCATGTGTGGATGGAATGCTGCATTACCAAAGCCGCCAATCATTAGGGCGATAGCAAAGACGGCATAGGATGGTGACCAGGCCAGGCCCCATGTCATTCCAAGACTTCCAATGACAAGTCCGCCCACCACAAACCAGGGCCCCCCTTGCCGATCTGCCCACGAACCCAGAATGGGTTGGAGTGCCTGAGTGGTTAAGGCTAAAAGTCCCGCGAGAAGCCCGGCCCGTCCAGCGCCAAAATGCCAACGACTCATTAAGATGGGCAACAAGGGGAGGTAAAGCGTCGGATAGCCGTCATTGACCGCGTGCGAAATCGACCAGATCGCAAATGAGAGCCAGGACTTGCCTTTCATCGCAGTGCCCGCACGTATGATAGTATGGGTTTTATCTGGGATGCTCCAATGGGCGTCGTTTGGCTATTCTTTCTCATGATACCCTCGCGGTTATTTAACATCAGTCCTAGACCCCCCAACGCAAGTATACCCGTTTGGAGGATGCCAACGCGTTAGAGAAAGACGCGATGGAGCTACACCGGTTAGCGACACAATTCGAGCATTAGCTATCCACTACAGGCGCTTGCTTATTTTTGGATTTCGGTTACTACCTGACTAAGAGAACATCATTCGAAAAATGACCTCCTCTCATCTGAACCTGGCTCCGCAGTCCATTCTGTGCATCTGGTGCGCTATCGCGACTCAAGGCAAATCAGCCGGCGCGAATGCATAGACCTCACACATTAACGAACGGATCCGATGATTGCATAACGGCCCCGCATCGGGGCTTTTCGGTAGACCAGGTCCCCTGTGGCATGCCATGTTGTTGGCTGCATCTTCTTTGGCTCACCCGCATTCCTTCTCGCTTTCGATTTATGCTAGCTTCTGGCAGGGGAAGAGGACGTTCATCCAGTCCGGTTCATTGTAAGTGCATTCACGTCCTATCGAGAAGGCCCGATCGGCCACTGTCTATGGGGCATTGGGCCCTTTTTGAAGAGGAAACGTGACGAACGATTGGGCACATCATCCAGGTAAACTTTGAAGGGGGCATCATGATGAAGAACTTTCGTTACTTCACCAACGTGGTTTATAGCATTGCGGGAGGATCCCTGCTGCTGGCGGCCATAGCCCTCGTCGTCCGAGGGTTGTGGAATGCGGCCTTAGCCTTTCAACACCGTTCGGCAGAGACTCACTTACCCCGTGCCGTAGGGCTTATCGTGGTCGCGATGGCGGTTTTTGATGTGGCGAAATACCTCTTTGAGGGAGGGGTAGTCGGGACTCGCGAGTTAGGGCAAGCCCGGGAGGCACGCAAGA
>JAKADJ010000146.1 GCA_021820645.1 Bacillota bacterium | reverse complement strand
CTACGAACACCACTTCTTCGAGTGCCATTAAAGATCGCGCTTGCTCTTCATCAAATACCACCGGTTTCCCCGCTTTGAGAAGGGGCATGCCATTCATGGTGAGGTCGATGCGCGTCGGGTCAAACGGCTCCCCGAGCGAACCCACCGCCGCCACCACGCGACCCCAATTAGGATCACGCCCATAGACGGCGCTTTTGACCAAAGGCGATCGCACCGCAGCCCGAGCCTTAGCGGCCGCGTCGGATTCCGTGGTCGCACCGGTCACCATCACCGTAACTAGATGGGTCGCGCCTTCCCCATCACGCGCAATATCGCGTGCCCCTTGGCGCAACAAGTCGGTCAAAGCCGCGCGGAATACGTCTTGATCGGCTTCGCTGGTCACCGAGACTCCGCTCATGCCATTGGCCCATCCCAACACCATGTCATTGGTCGAAGCATCTCCGTCGACGGAAATCCGATGAAATGTGCGATCGACGGCATAACGAATGAGGTCATCCCAAATCGGTTTGGAAATCTCGGCATCGGTGGTGATGAATCCTAAAATCGTCGCCATCTGGGGATGCACCATGCCCGATCCCTTCACCATCATGCCGAGCCGCACCGAACCGCCGGATAAACGCACCTGACGCGCTCCCGTTTTAGCCATGGTATCCGTCGTCAAAATCGCCTGACTCGCATTCACGCCATTACCTTGAGTTTCATCACGAAGATTAGACCAAAGCCCAATCAAATCCGAAATGCCGCGGGTCACGACAGGCATCGGGAGCGGGACCCCAATCACTCCCGTTGAGGCGACTGCCACAAATGGCGGCGGCAAGTGTAGCCCCTTTGCCACCAGATGCTGCATTTCGTAAGCATGGTGTTCGCCCGACTTACCGGTGAGGGCATTGGCATTGGCGGAATTTACCACCAAGGCTTGACATAAGCCGCGTTCCGCCACCTTTTGGCTCAGGATGACAGGAGCCGCCTTGGCGGCATTGGTGGTAAACATGCCGGACAGAGTCGCTGGACGACAGGACCACAAGAGGGCCATGTCGAGGCGCTTTTTGCGCAATCCGGCATGCACCCCATAAGCCTTAAAACCGATGGGATACGTCACGTTCCCGGGTATGTCATCCACCATAAAAGAATCCGGGGATAAGAGAGTGACCATATGCGCTCTCACCTTTCTCTGTCACATTGCATGGATCCTAGCTAGTGCTCATCCCCTAGTCCAGGAGTCCCAATTCCTGGGCCTCGTGGTGCCATCGATTGGCATGCTGAATGGCTTGGCCCGCCGCCCCTTTGCCTAAGTTGTCTTGTGCGGCGATCAACACCATGGTACCGCCCCGCACATCATCCATCGCCATAATCTCGATCCGGTTGGTGCCCCGTACCCGAGCGGTGCGTGGAGCCCTACCTGGCGTTAAAATTTCCACAAAAGGCGTATCGCGATAAAACTCCTTCCAGAGCCTCATAACCTCTCCTGCACCCACCCCTGGATTGGGCCAATATACCGTGACCAACATACCGCGTGCCATCGGCATCAAGTGAGGTTGAAACACCACCCGCCCCCCAATAACTGCTTCCATCTCTCCCGTGTGCCGATGCTTTCCCGGCCCACTATACGACTCCACGTTTTCGGACATTTCAGCCATGGACAACGATACCTCGGCCCGGCGCCCAGCCCCCGTCACGCCCGATTTGCCATCGACGATGACCGAGTCAACAGGTATGCCTTCCCGTCGAATGGGGCCCATCAAGGTAAAAAAGGCGGTTGGGTAACATCCCGGATTACCTAGAATTGTTGCCTCGCCATAGTCCATATCCGGATCATCGGCGTAGCCAGTCGTGGCCATCTCAAGGGCCAAAGGTTCGGGATGAACTCCGTAAATCGATTCGTACAGAGCCCGGCTGCCGAACCGGAAATCGGCCGAGAGATCAATCACCCGAATCCCCTGCCTAGCCATCCGATAGATCCACGTCGTGGCGGCCTGATGCGGCAAGGCGTTAAACACTAAGTCCGGTTGGTATGCAAGCACTTCTTCCATTGGGACAAAAACATTGGGGAAGTCCCGGCGGACGTACCAGTCAGCGAGCGATGCTCCCACCTCAGATCGGCCGGTTGCGGCAACAAGCTGCCAATCCGGGTGGCGTAAAATCCTCCGTACCAATTCCTGTCCGGCATATCCGGTGGCCCCCATGACCGCTACGTTCATCGTCTCACCCCATTGCATATATATACAATACATAGCATTTAAATGCAATGAGAAATTTAGGTACGAAGACTGGTCTAGGATGGGTTTTTGCAGAAGGAGTCGCGAATTTTTGGGCGGATAGAGGCGACGCAATCGAAAAGGCAGGCCTCGACCGCCTGCTCGGTGTTGGTCAATGTACCCGATGCCTCCATTTAATATGGGTAACAATCCGATTGGTATTCTATACCTCCGGGTGGTATCCTGTCCTGTGACGGTACATGACCCTCCTGCTTCAGGAGAGGACCGTAACTATGAGGAGGTTTTCGCATGGCAAAAATCGCATTTTGGATTACGGCAGGTCCCGAGCAATGGGATAAAGCGTTGGCAGGAATTCGCCTCGCCCAACGGATGAAGGACAATCGCGGACAAGACATGGAAGTTTACTTTTTCGGACCCGGGGTTAAGCTATTGGGCGACCCGCCGCCCGCCGTGAAAACCGCGCTTGAGGACTTGTTTCAATCGAAGGCGCCGGTCGGCATTTGCCCGGCTAATGCAGAACAATTCGGCATCAAAGACGAACTAGCGGCGCAGGGATATCGAATGGAACCAGCCGGAGAGGCCCTGATTCGCTTAGTTGAAGCGGGTTATCAAGTGGTGGGCTACTAGCTCTAAGCCTTGTTCTTCGGCTTCGACTTTTTTAAAATGGAGATCTCCCCGGTAGGTTCCAAGTGGGCCTCCTGCACGTCCTTCAGTGGCGTATCTTTTTGCCGGAGTTCCATCATGAGATCGGCCTGGGAGACTCTTTCTTTCTTCAGTTCCTGTGGATCGGCTTGGCCTTGAAACACCAGTCGCGACGGGACGCCTTGCGTGAGCTTTTCCAACCAATGGAACCGGACGTTAAGCCAGGTCAAGATGTACTGGAGCAGGCCCAAGACCACCGTGATGCCGATGGCATTGATGAGTGGGGTCTTGGTGTCCTCCATCCCGATCGCCACCGCTTCTCCTATCATGATTATGACCGCAAAATCAAACGGGCCCATTTTGGCTAAAGTCCGTTTCCCCATCAGGCGGAACACCATCAGGGCCACAATATATAAAATCGCGGTTCGATACAGTAGCGTAAATAATTCCGCCACTCTTCCACCTCCTCACCCAACAAGATTTAGGCTGTCTGTATCGACACCGCGCTATACCGTTTAACTTTCGCTATTTCCAAGGAGATTTGGTACAGTGAAGGCAAATGTTGGAGGGATGGTCGCACGGTGACAAAAAAAGAAGTCTTAGAAAAAGCGCGGGAATTTAATGTGAAGTTTGTCCGACTACAATTTACGGATATTCTTGGAGTCATCAAAAACGTGGCCATCCCGGTCGAATCCCTGGGCCAGGCCCTCGACGGCAAAATTATGTTTGATGGCTCGTCCATCGAAGGCTTCGTCCGAGTCGAAGAATCCGATATGTATTTGGCCCCAGATCCCGACACCTGGGCCATCTTCCCGTGGAAGCCTCGGGAAGGTATGACCGCCCGGCTCATGTGCGACATCAAAAACCCAGACGGCTCCCTATTCGATGGATGTCCCCGCACCACACTGAAGCGCGTGCTGCAAGAAGCCGAGAGTCTCGGATTTCAAGTCATGGTAGGACCCGAGCCTGAATTTTTTCTATTCTCCCGCGATACCAACGGCATGGCCACCACCAAAACCATTGACCAAGCCGGATATTTCGACCTATCCCCGGTGGACCTTGGTGAAGATGCACGGCGCGAGATGGTCCTCACGTTAGAACAGATGGGATTTGAAATTGAATCCACGCATCACGAAGTGGCTCCCGGACAACATGAAATCGACTTTCGTTACGACGACGCCCTAAAAACCGCAGATAACATCGCGACGTTCAGATTTGTGGTGCGAACCGTCGCGATGCAGCATAACTTTCATGCCACCTTTATGCCCAAACCCATCCAGGGCATCAATGGATCGGGGCTCCATCTGCATCAGTCGCTGTACCAAGGGCAAAACAATGCATTTTCGGACCCGAAAAATTCCGACGGGATTAGTAAACTTGCCCTACGTTACATCGCAGGCCTGATGCATCACGCCAAAGCCTTTACCGCGGTCACCAATCCCCTCGTCAATAGCTACAAGAGATTAGTACCGGGCTACGAGGCTCCAGTTTACATCGCGTGGTCCATGGGCAATCGAAGCCCCATGATTCGCGTCCCCGCCGCCCGCGGTAATCACACCCGCATCGAATTGCGGTCGCCCGATCCCTCGTGTAATCCCTATCTGGCCCTGGCCGTCACGATCAAGGCGGGGCTCGACGGGATCCGACGCAAACTCGATGCGCCGGCCCCAGTTACCCGCAATGTGTACCGTATGCATCCGAATGAACGTAACGAGATGGGAATCGAAAATCTGCCCGTCAGTCTGGACGCTGCCTTAGATTTCTTAGAGTCCGATTCGGTGATGCGCGCCGCACTGGGAGAGCATATCAGCAAAGCCTATATCGAAGCCAAACGCATCGAGTGGGACGTTTACCGACATCAAGTCCACGATTGGGAAATCGACCAATATCTTACGGTGTACTAATTGACGGGGCCCCCGGGATGAGCGGCCATCCTTGATCCAAGATTTTCTCCGCACGTTGACGAATGAGTTCAATTTCTCTATCGTCAATGGCCCTTTCAAAACGGCGAAACCCGGCCATCTTGAAACCATGCTCGCGCCCCAGCCGATGAATTTCTTCGACTTTGTTTACCGCGATGTGGCTTCCTAGCGTAAAGTTTTCAAGACGGCCGGCAAGAGCCAAAATCATGGTCTCCGCCATGCAGGCCTCCACCATGCGCGGAGGAAACCCAAAATTGAATCCCATGTCCGCCCGAGGTCCCGGGACCTCGATCACTCCCCCATCCAAGACCAATACATCGGGCCGTTTTTGGCTGACTTGCGAAGAAATATTGCGGGGACGGGCCACGTCAGTAATCACCGAGCCAGGTTTTAAATCCTCGGGTTCGATTAAAACATCTTGCGCGGAGGACACCGCCATGACGAGATCGGCATCGGATACAGCGCTCGGTGCATCTTGAGAAATGGTGACGTCAAGATCCGGGTAGGCTTCTTGCAAACGGCTACGGAGATTGGTCAACGTCTCTAAAGTTCGGGCGACAACCCGCAAGTGCTTAATGTGGGGTGCCAGCATATAGCATGCCGCTTCCCCAATCGACCCGGTGGCCCCAATCACGGTCACTCGCGCCGCATCCAACTGGATTCCCATCCGTTCCACCGCTCGTAGACTTCCTTCGACCGCAGTGGCGGTGGTATAAGAATTACCGGTGGTGACGGGAATGGACAACCGGCCCGCCAAAGACACCCCCCGATCCCCGGCAATCTTGGTGAAGGCCCCGAGCCCTAAAATTTCGGCGCCGAGTTTTTCCGCGAGTCGCCCGGCCTGCTCGAGTTTTTGCAGCACCCAGTCGTATGGAGACTCCAACAGGATTTTCGGAGTGAGCGGCAGCCCAATCAACCATCCTTCGAGCTCCTCCCCAGTCGCTGACACCACACCGGTGGTATGTCCTGTCATAATCGGGCCCACCGCCTTGAATCCGGCCTCGACTAGGCGTTGCGGTAGATAGCGCGTAATAGGATACTTCCGAGCAAAGTCATCGAATCGGAGCGGATGTACCACAAAGGCAAAACGTCTCATGAAAATCCTCCCGTGCACAATATTGTGCACATTGTACCACAATAGTTAGGATCGCTTCCGTTTCTGACCAGAAACCAGGACTCCCCGGTTCTTTTCAACTCACCTCACGGTTTCTTGTCGTCGAATCATCTGCTTCTTCACCGACTGTGGGGCGACCCAACGCATATAAGTGGCTAACCGTAAACCCAGCTACAACAACCCAAAACACCGCGAGCATGCCAAAAAACATCCAAGCCGACCAG
>JAKADJ010000145.1 GCA_021820645.1 Bacillota bacterium | reverse complement strand
GGAGGGGGCTTTTTTCTCTGCCTGCCCGCTTTCGTACCTCTTATTAGGGAAGTTCCTGATGCACCTTGCCCCATGCTTCGAGTTGTTGAATGACAGCACGCGTGATGGGGCTTGGGGTGGAAGAACCTGCAGTGACCGCAATCCGTTGGAACCCGTCAAACCATTCGGGGCGAAGATCCTCGACGCTTTCGACCCGTACTGATGGTTTATGCGAGATGTTTTGCACTACTTCGACCAGGCGATTGGAGTTATTGCTGCGTCGATCACCGACCACAACAACCATGTCCACTTCATCCGCGATTTTCACCGCCGCTTCTTGGCGCAACTGAGTGGCCATGCAAATTTCGTTGTGAACCTCGGCTCCGGGATATTTCTTTAGCAATCCGTCAATGATACTTCGGGTATCCCATTGGCTTAGAGTGGTCTGAGTCATAATGGCCACCGGTTCACTAGCCTTAAAGGGCAGGTCTTCGATGTCGTCAAGGGTGGTAACCAATGCCACTTTGGATGGAGGAGCCTCACCCATCGCCCCTTCGGGTTCGGGATGGCCCTTGGTTCCGATATAGATGATCGAAAAACCCTCTAGGATTTTCTCTTTAATTAATGTGTGGGTCTTGGTCACGTCTGGGCATGTGGCGTCGTAACATCGAAGGCCTCGGGCCTCGGCCTTGGCTTTGACCGCAGGGGAAATACCGTGGGCCGTAAAGATGACCGTTGATCCGTCAGGTACCTGATCTAACAGATCGAGACGCAGTCCGCCATCTAAAGTCTTAATCCCGAATTCTTCAAGTTCTAGCACAGTGTGTCGATTGTGCACGATTTGCCCCAGGATAAAAATGGGGCGCGGAACGTCTTTGTCCCGTGCAATCTTTTTTGCCAGCGTGATGGCGTCAACCACTCCATAGCAATACCCCCGTGGATGGACCTTTAGTACTTCCATCGTAGACCCTCCTCAACTCCGCATCGTCATGCTATCATTTTATCACGTGTGGCAACTCGGAGGACGGGGTACCGCTATGAAGACAACCAGATGGGGCCCAATGTGGCTGTCGATCGCAGCGGCCATTTGGGGCAGCATGTATGTGGTCAGTAAGATGGCATTAGAAAATGTGCCTCCTTTAATGTTAGTGTGGCTCCGGTATGGGATCGCCCTTATCGCCTTGGCGGTGGGGGCTTTATTGTTTCGGGTCTCATGGAAGATTGAGCGACGAGATTGGTGGAGAGTTGGTCAAATCGGTATGGTCGGCTACGGAATTTCCATCGCGGCACAATTTATTGGCACCAAACTGGCGACCGCACAGCTTGGTGCCCTCATTACGGCGGGAACCCCGGCGTTTATGGTGATTTTTGCGTATGTTCTGTTGCGGGAACGTATCACCATCTTAAAGGCGGGTGCCATTGTTTTGGCTTCTGTGGGCGTGTTGCTAATTGTGGGTATGGGCGTGTCGACGCCTTCGGTGCGGGTGGGCGAGCTAGTCCTAGCTCTGGCTGCCCTCAGTTGGGCTTGGATGTCGGTTTTGGTAAAGACGTTACCCTCATCCTATTCATCGCTAAGCGTGACGCTTTGGGCGATGGCCATCGCCTTTTGCTGCATGACCCCGTTGGCCTTTGCGCAAATCTCTTGGCATCATCTGATCGTCGTCATTGGCCGACAGCCGCAACTCATAGGGTACATTCTCTATCTGGGTATCGTATCGACCGCTCTGGCCTTCTTTTTGTGGAATTTTGGGTTGCAACAGGTGGAGGCGGGAATCGGGGGCCTCTATCTCTTTTTTCAACCGGTAGTGGGGGGGATTTTGGGTTGGTTTTGGTTGGGGGAACGTTTTGGTTGGGCGTTTGTAGGAGGGTCCGTGTTGATTGGCGCTGGAGTCTACCTGGCGTTACAGGGCCAGAGGTCAGCATCCCGGGGGGGTAAAGCTCCGGACTCGGTGTGACCGTATCCGACCACCAAGAGTCGCCTGAGTTGGTGAGAGTCTCCGGGCCGACATTTAAGCTGAATGTCAGCCGGTTGCGGCCTTTCTTTATAATTTGGTAACAATCGCGTCTTATCATACGGGACAAGGAGGCGATTTGCGTGAAACATCCCCAAGATCTGTGTCGTGCCGAATACCGAGTCTATCGTCGACAAATGCAGCAAGTGCGGCTGCTCGCGCGAGAGGCGCATCAACGACCGTCTGAAATGTTGCGGATTCTATTAGATCAGGCTCTAGAAAGTGTCGCCACTCCTACCCGTCCCGAAACGGTGATGCACCGTGGATAATCGCGCCCCGAGATCACAACGCCAGCGATCTCAGGCATTACGAAGCTTAGCGATATGCGTAGAGATTTTAGGGAAGCCGGATCGGGTGGCGGATGCATTGTACTTGTTGCACGACGTGAACCGAGAACTAAAGTGCCATGCGCAGCGTGTGCATCGTGTTGGGTAGTGAGCATCGGTAAGCAGTGTTTTCGTGAATGGCCCCATAAATTAGGGGCCATTCGACATGCTACGGTCTGGTGAACCTACCCGAATTAAATGGCTCGCGAAGTGCCCGAACACAGCGCTTACCCGATCTCGTAACCCCGTAAGACGTAATGGCCCAAAAGTGATCCAAAGACCCAGATGATTACGTTTCATGAGATATAGCAATGAAGGATGGCACCACGAGATCGTTAACTTGTGCCAGATTTGACTTCTAACACGAGAAATTAGTCGAGGCGATGGGGGTTCTTGGGAGTAGGAGGGTCACCAGATGACGGATGGTTCGATCAAAGGGCATCTCTCTCGGAAAAGTTCTCTGATCCTGTTTGGCAGCGTGGGGCTAGCCCTGGTCCTCGCAGGTTGTGGAACGACGACGGCGACGGGAAATTCCAGCGCTTACGGAACTAACAGCAACACCGGGGCATCCACTTCCCCGACGGCATCCACGGTGAAAGGGACCAATGTGACGAGTTCTCTCCAGGTCGGGTCCGTCAACGTTAGGGGTAAAACGGAAACCGTATTACAAGACTCCAAAGGGTATACACTCTATTACTTCACCAAAGACACGCCAGGGGTCTCACACTGCAACGGATCGTGTAGTGCGCTGTGGCATCCCCTCTTAGGAGCAACGAGTAACGTGACCGGACCGTCTTCGCTTAACGGAAGCGTGAGTGTTGTATCGGACTCTCACGGCAGTCAGGTCGAATATAACGGCCATCCACTCTATCTGTATTCGGGAGATGTGAAGGTCGGGCAAGCCAATGGCCAAGGACTTTTGGGTACTTGGTGGGTGGCCACACCGTCGTTGGCGGCCGGTACCACCAGTTCCACGTCGACCTATGGTACGGGTGGATCATCCAGTAGCACGACATCCTCGTCAAGTGCTGGGGGTTCGGGGTGGTGAGGATGGTTTGCGCTCCAAAGTACATGGCTCCACGCCTGGGGGATTCCTCAGGCTGGGGCCGATTTCATGTTTAGTGCCATGCCGGCACTTTAGCCAAAACTAGGTCCCTACCACGCCAGGTTGGTGGTGACTAAATTTGGAATGAGGTCGAACCACCCTGTGAGTAACAAAATTCCCATGACCACTAAGAGCCCTCCGGCGATGCGTTCAATCCAAGGCAAATAGTGCCCTAACCTGCGGACCCAGCGGATGGCTTGACCCAAAAATACGGCTAAGGCCACAAATGGGATGGCCAGCCCCAGGGCATAACCGGATAGTAAGACGGCGCCGGACCACGCGGTATGAGAAGCAGCAGCTAAAATCAGGACGCTGGCTAAAATTGGGCCTACACAGGGTGTCCAGCCGGCCGCAAAGACGAGACCCATGACCAAAGACGACCAGCGGCGGGTGTGCTGCGAACTCACATGGCGGTCCCGCTTCAAAATGCCGATATCGATGAGCCCGGTTATTTCGAGGCCAAATACAATAATGAGAATACCGCCCAATTCCGCGATAAGGTGCCGATGGTGCGCAATAAATTGACCGAGCGAGCTCGCGGTGAGGCCAGCTGCTACCAAGATTAATGAGAATCCTAGCACGAACAGCAAGGCATTTTGAATGACACGTAGCCGCACCCGCTGACTGCTAACCGCCTCGGCAGTCAGCGAAGTTCCCGCCATCGTCGTCAGATACGATGGAATTAGAGGGAGTACACAAGGAGATAGCACCGATGCCAGCCCTGCAAGAAAGGCGATTCCGAGGGACATGAACGATGGCATCAAAAGGCTCCTCTCTTTGGCACGAAGGCGTTTAGTCAGAGTATACCATGAGCTCCCAACCTAGGTCGGACCAAGCCCGATGATGCGAGGCCAATCCGGCCTGATGAGGTCATAAGAAAGATGGGCTAATCAATGTTCTTGAGGTATCGGTAGCCCCACTCCGTGGCAAGAGCTTTACGTTTCCATTTATCGGGTACGGCAGGATTGTTTCGATTTGTGTCGAAATATATCATAGGACAAGAAGTCAAGAGGGGTGTGCCTGTGATCCGATTGGACAAAGTTAGCAAACGGTACCCGAATGGTCATTTCGGCCTGGTAGATGCTTCGCTTACTATCCGTCGGGGAGAATTTGTTTTTATTGTGGGCCCCAGCGGTGCGGGGAAGTCGTCCTTGATTCGCTTATTATATCGGGAAGAATCTCCGAGCCAAGGCGAAGTCTACGTCGATCAGTTTAAGCTATCGGCCTTGCGGGGGCGCCAGGTGGCGCGTTTGCGTCGGCAATTGGGTGTGGTGTTTCAAGATGTAAAGCTTTTGCCGCAACGGAACGTGTATCATAATGTGGCGTTTGCGATGGAAGTGGTGGGAGCTTCTTCTCGCGACATTCATAAACGGGTGCCGCAGGTGTTAGAGTTGGTTGGATTAGGACGCCGCAAAGAAAATTTTCCCCATCAGTTGTCGGGAGGCGAACAGCAGCGGGTGGGCATTGCACGAGCTCTGGTCAATAACCCGATCTATGTGATTGCTGATGAGCCGACTGGAAATCTCGATCCCGATACGTCGCGTGACATCATGAAGCTGTTCGTCGAGATAAATCGACGGGGTGCCACTGTCATTATGGCGACACATGCCAAGGACATCGTAAACCAGATGCAACGTCGCGTGGTGGCCATTGAGCAGGGTCGAGTCTCTCGGGACGACGCCAGAGGGGTCTATGGCTATGAATCTTAACGGACTCAAATATGTTCTGGGGGAGACCGGGCGAAACCTGGTCAGTAATAGTTGGATGTCACTGGCGTCGGTTTCGACTGTGGCCATTTCCATGTTTGTGTTATCGTTTTTCTTGGTGGTCACGACCAATGTCAACCACGTCACGTCGGTGCTCCAAAGCCAAGTCGAGATGCGTGTCTTCGTCAATCCCAAGGCAAGTCGCAGCCAGGAATATGCTCTCCTCAAAACGGCGCGCCATTGGCCTAACGTGCGGAAGATGGACTTCTTTACCAAAGCCCAAGCCGCAAATAGTCTGAAAAAGGAATTTCCTAATCAGCGGGGTTTGGTCCAGTTGATGGCGAAGTCCAATCCGCTATTTGATGGGTACGATGTCTTTACCTACCATCCCCAAGATATTCCCCAGCTGGCCCAGCGATTTCGTCGGCAACCGATCGTGCGCACCGTGGTGTACGAAGGCCAAGTCGTTAATCGCTTGACGAAGCTTTCTACGATATTGAAATGGGTGGGCTGGGGTGTGGAAGTGTTGTTGGGGTTAGCCACACTGTTTATCATTGTCAACACCATACGGCTCGCTGTGTTTGCCCGGCGCCGCGAAGTCCAAGTCATGAAGTTGGTGGGAGCCACCGACTGGTTCATTCGTTGGCCGTTCGTTTTGGAAGGCCTGATATTAGGTCTACTAGGGGCGGGCGTCGCCGCTGGGGCAGTGGATGGGGGCTATCGCTGGCTTATTGGAGCCGCCGGTGCGGCTCTACCATTTTGGCCGTTGGCCTCCCTCTATTCGGTGATGCACCAAGTCTTGCTGTTTACTCTAACCGGAGGATTTTTGGTTGGAGGTCTGGCCAGCCTCGTTGCTTTGCGTCGCTTTCTGCGCGTCTGAGCTGGATAGGCCTTAGTACGCCACCTATCCCTCTACGATGTCTTTTGGCATGGTATAATGAAGGAATGCGAGGGGGGGCCACATGCGGCGACGTCGATGGGTGATCTGGGCGGCA
>JAKADJ010000144.1 GCA_021820645.1 Bacillota bacterium | reverse complement strand
CCGCAATAACGCATACGCTTGCCTTCAAGATATGTTGCGATGACGTGACGCAATGAATGTCACCCAGGCATGAACTCGGATTGCGTGTGTGAGCCGGTTTTGGGGTTGTTGAGGCCGGCCGCTGTGGCCGACTTGGTGTGTGCCGAGGGACCGAGCTTTCTCCCGGGAGGCATCCGGACCGCTCCCTCGCGCCAGATCCTCTAGCCATGTATTGAGACAAGAGAATCTACCGTTCGCCCGAAGCTTTTGGCTATTGGAGGCCAGTCGGGCCTATTAAGATGCGCAATTCGTACAATAATGGAAACCCGGGACCAACCCAAGGGATAGCCTGGATAGTTAACTTTGAGAAGAAACGAGGGTGAATCGAATGGTGATCAAACGGCGGGTCACGATGGTCGGAATTTCGGGGGATAGTGGGGCCGGGAAATCAACCTATGCAGCGGCATTGCGCGACATATTAGGCCCCGAGCGAGTGACGATTCTTCCCCTGGATGACTACCACTCACTGGATCGCAAAGAGCGGAATCTAATTGGGGTCACCGCTTTGAACCCATGGAAGGCGAATAATCTCGGACTCCTGGTGGACCATGTGTGGGCGCTTCGGCATGGCCACGCGATCATCAAACCGACGTACGATCATGCTACTGGGATGTTTGGCCCCCTTGAAGAGGTGGTGCCACGAGACTTCATTATTCTCGAAGGGCTACACAGTCTCTACTTATCACGTCTACGTGATGCGTTAGATCTCGGAATTTACTTTGATACCCATGATGATTTGCGTGTGCGATGGAAAGTGCGTCGGGACTCGGGAGCGCGCGGCTATTCCCCGGAAGAAGTGCTCAAAGAGATAGAACGCCGCCGCTCTGATGTGGAACACTTTATCGAACCGCAAAAAGCCTACGCCGACCTGGTGGTGCACTATATGCCGGATGATACCACCATGCCCAGCATTGAAAACCCGGAGCCGGTCCGCGTCCTTTTTGCGGAGCTCTTACGCGGAAACAAACGGCGTTTAGTTAAATGGCTGGCACTGGGTGGGGAACTCGGCCTGCTTCGGGCAGATCACAGTCGAAAGACTATTGTCGGCGAAGAGATGGAAGTCGCTACCATATCCGGACCCACCCAACAATCGGCGCTCCATTCCCTGGTTGAAATGGTTTCCGATCGACATTTACTAGGAGCGCACGTGAGCCGACATCTAGAAGCGGGCCATTTCGATCCGGTCAGCGTGTCGCGTATACTAGTGGCAAGCATGATTGCGTTTTTAGATCGGAATTTCAGGCAGGAGGAGCTGGTGGTCGGCCAGCCCTAAGATTAGGAGGGTTCGGATGTCGCAACCACGACTCATTGCTCCATCGATTTTATCCGCGGATTTTACCCAATTGGGCCGAGAGGTTCAAGATGTGGTCAGCCAAGGCGCGGATTGGATCCATGTCGATATCATGGATGGCCAATTCGTTCCCAACATTACGATGGGACCCATGGTAGTCGAATGGCTCCATCGGATGCAAACGGCGCCATTGGACTGTCACCTCATGATCGTGTCACCAGAAGTGTATATTCCGGCCTTTATCGAAGCAGGGGCGGCCAGTATCTCGTTTCATGCGGAAGCCACACCCCACATCCATCGGACGTTGCAACTGATCCGACAAGGGCGCGTTAAGGCGGGGTTGGCCTTGAATCCCTCGACCCCCCTTGACGTCTTGGAATACGTACTCGACGACCTGGATTTCGTCTTGATTATGACCGTGAATCCGGGATTTGGGGGCCAGACTTTCATCCCAGCTACGGTGGCCAAAGTACGCAAACTACGTGAGTGGTTGGACCGGACCGGACATGCCGACGTGTTGATTGAAGTGGATGGTGGGATTAATCCAGATACGGGGGCCCTCATGAGTGAAGCCGGAGCCAATATTTTCGTGGCGGGCAGTGCCGTCTTTGGCGCACCGGATCGGGGAGCAAAGATACGCGATATTCGCTCTATGGTACTCGAACACCAGACGATGTTTCCGTCCTAGTCGGAAGGAGCCTGATGAATGATGACAGGAGAAACCGTGGATTTTAATGAGGTGTTGCAAGAAACCCAGGTGATGGATGTGATTGCTCAACTGGACCGGGAATTGATTGGGCTCGAACCCGTCAAGGGACGGATCCGGGAAATTGCTGCGCTCTTGTTGGTGGATAAATTACGGCGCAATCTGGGATTAGCTGCGGATCCACCATCGCTGCACATGTCATTTACAGGAAACCCGGGAACTGGCAAGACCACGGTGGCGCTTCGGATGGCAGAAATTCTCCATCGGTTAGGATATTGTCGCAAGGGTCATATGGTGGCCGTGACCCGAGATGACCTTGTGGGCCAATATATTGGACACACGGCACCTAAAACTAAAGACGTGTTGAAACGGGCGATGGGCGGCGTGCTCTTCATCGACGAAGCCTATTACTTATTTCGACAAGAAAATGAGCGGGATTACGGACAAGAAACCATAGAAATTTTGTTGCAGGTGATGGAAAACCAACGCGATGATTTGGTCGTGATCCTCGCGGGATATCAAGATCGCATGCATCAATTTTTCCAATCCAACCCCGGATTTCGCTCACGGGTGGCCCATCATGTTGAATTTCCCGATTATGCGCCAGCAGAACTACTGAAAATAGGCGATTTAATGCTAGCCCAACAGCACTATGTGTTGAGCGACGAGGCCCACGAGGCCATGGAGCAATATATTGACCGCCGCGTGCACCAGCCGGACTTCGCCAATGCCCGGAGCATTCGGAATGCATTAGATCGAGCTCGATTACGGCAGGCGGCCCGACTCTTTGCACAAGGAGGTCGGGTGACTCGTGAGGCACTGATGACGATCGAGTCAGAAGATATCCTGGCGAGCCGTGTCTTTCACACGTCGCTAGCCTAAGGTCCTCGGAGAAGCCGTGGCGATTTTGGGTGACTACGGGGCATGTGATACGCCTGGGGTGACAAATTGTCATAGAATTTGGCGCGCAGGATGTTCGTCATGGTGAGGGACACCCTGAAACATGAAACATCGAGCAATTGACACTTCGTAAGCAATATGCTAGAATCCTTGCGCATGACGGGAGGTTAGCGACACATGCGTACGATTATTACATTGGCCTGTGGAGATTGCAAACGTCGCAACTACACAACCACAAAAAACAAGAAGAATGATCCGAACCGATTAGAGCGTCGGAAGTACTGCCGTTGGTGCCGAACCCATACGACGCATCGCGAAACGCGATAACGGTATAGTAGGTGAAGGCAAGCGGAAATGGGGAAACTGATGGAAGCCAAGGGTAACACCACACTATCCAGTGGGGCAAAGTCTCGGAAGTATTTCCGGGAGGTCCGGACCGAACTGAAAAAAGTAGTTTGGCCGACTCCAAAACAAACCCTGTCGTACACCGGGTTTGTTGTGGGGTTCTCTTTGCTGATAGCGCTACTCATCGCCGGTCTCGACGCAATATTCAACCTAGGGCTGAACCATTTTATCCGCTGATTGGAGCGCCTCGACCCCTGGCTTGGCGCATTTTTATGTGGGAAGGCGGCTTTAAGAGTGGAGACAGGATGGTTTGTGATCCACACCTACTCTGGGTACGAGAACAAGGTTAAGGCGAATTTAGAGCGGCGTGTGGAATCCATGGACATGCAGGATAAGATTTTCCGCATAATGGTGCCCATGGAAGAAGAGATTGAAGTAAAAGACGGCAAAAAGAAGCTCGTGAAGAAGAAAGTGTTCCCGGGCTACGTGATGGTGGAGATGATCATGACCGACGATTCCTGGTACGTGGTGCGTAACACGCCCGGTGTCACAGGATTCGTGGGGTCTGGGACTCGACCGATTCCCCTCTTGGATCACGAGGTGCGCATGATTTTAGGCAGCGACCTATCTGGGGTGCCAGAGTTGCCTCGGATAAATTTGGCTGTGGGTCAAGAAGTCACCGTGACCGAAGGGCCCTTTGAGGGATTTTCTGGGAAAATTGAGGAAATTCTTTTGGATCGGGGCAAAGTACGTTTGACCGTCTCGATGTTTGGCCGAGAAACTCCGCTTGAAGTTGATTTTGCGCAAGTGACCGAAATGGAGTGAGTCTCACTTCAGCCGGAGAGCGAAAGAAATGAGGGAAAACAGTGCCGAAGAAAGTAACCGGAGTGATCAAACTCCAGATACCGGCAGGCAAGGCAACACCTGCACCGCCGGTGGGACCTGCACTAGGACAACACGGTGTGAATATCATGGCGTTTGTCAAAGAGTACAATGAGCGCACGGCGAGCCAGGTGGGACTGATTATCCCGGTGGAAATCACCGTGTTCGAAGATCGGTCCTTTACGTTTGTAACGAAGACGCCGCCTGCGGCTGTTTTGATTAAAAAGGCTATCGGTTTGGAAACCGCGTCACCCACCCCGAACACCAAGAAAGTAGGCAAGTTGCCGCGTGATAAGGTACGCGAAATTGCTGAACTTAAAATGCCTGACCTCAATGCTACGACGCTTGAGGCAGCGATGAAAATGATCGAAGGCACCGCACGCAGTATGGGAGTCGAGATCGCCGACTAAAGCTTGGTGGGAGGCCTATGCCGACAGAACCACAAGGAGGTTTTTAGATTGTTTCGGGGAAAAACGTATCGTGATGTGAGTAAACAAGTGGAGGTCGGGAAACTTTACGATCCTCTGGATGCGATGAATCTTGCTAAGGAGCTCGCGAGAGCTAAATTTGTTGAAACAGTGGAAGTCGCCATTCGTTTGGGTGTGGATCCTCGGCACTCGGACCAGGTCGTGCGTGGGGCTGTGGTATTACCCCATGGAACCGGTAAAGTGTCTCGCGTGGTGGTATTTGCCAAAGGCGATAAAGCTAAAGAGGCGGAAGAAGCTGGGGCTGAATTCGTCGGAGCAGAAGACCTGGCAGAACGCATTCAACAAGGCTGGACCGACTTCGACGTGGCAGTGGCTACGCCGGATATGATGGCGCTGGTCGGCCGACTGGGTAAAATTCTTGGTCCTCGGGGTCTCATGCCTAACCCGAAGACGGGAACGGTGACCTTTGACGTGAAAAACGCCTTAGAGGAGATTAAGGCCGGGAAGATTGAATTCCGTACCGAAAAAGCGGGAATTGTCCATGCTCCGATTGGGAAAGTAAACTTCACAGCAGAAGCCTTGGCCGAAAATCTCTCGGTGTTGGTGGATGCGTTGGTGAAAGCCAAACCAACCGGACAAAAGGGTACCTATGTGCAGACGGTGACAGTATCTACGACAATGGGACCGGGAATTCGGGTTAATCCCGCCGCGGCTCAAAAAGTTATCGTGGCGTAGAGCATAAAAAGCCCCGCTTCGGCGGGGCTTTTTATGATCCCGGCTGAGAACGTTTGTCGGGTTCGCGAGATCTGGTGTGATGAATAAATCATCCCGTAACGGAGTCGTGCAGCGCCCATCCAACACTGAGTCGGTCCGTCGCACCATTCATGCTGGTCTCCCAGATCGCCCGATCGGGTCGGCTAGTACTGACAGTGCGGTTTTTTCGATGCGAAGTCTGAACACTGAGACGGGACGTATGCCCTAGTGTCATGGGTTGACGGTCCCTGCTGTCCGGTGGACACCGCCAACAGGGTGTAGGACGTACACGGTGTCAATCGGCTTAGCTTAAGGTGTTCCATGCGCTAACGGGAATAATTTTTACTCCGACGGCTCCTGCCCCATAAAAAGTCCGCATACGTTCCGAATGGCTTGAATATGATGACACAGGGCTCTATGCCCCCTGCCAGGTTTTGGTCGAATCCTACTGCGGTCGGGAGGGATGTAGACAGGATTGGTCGTGCAGCCATTGGCGTCTTTCGTAGCCGGTGTGGGGTTGCGGACCTTTCTCAACATCATCATCACCGGTGGCTGGGATCCATGTTGGCGACCATCGGCCTTGCGAGCCTGATGGTCGTGAGCCATACCGGTTTGATGCGGAATGACCTAGAGATCGATACAATAGGATGGGCCGCGTAATGCACTTTTGTGGGGGGGACCAAAAATTTATGGCTATTAACGTCATCGTGATGATGGGAGGACCCTCGACGGAACATGAGGTGTCGCTGGCTAGTGGGCGCATGGTGTATGAGGCTTTGGTCGCGAATCCCCACTAT
>JAKADJ010000143.1 GCA_021820645.1 Bacillota bacterium | reverse complement strand
CGCACAGGCATCGGACAGCACGGTAATCCGAAAATCCTTATCCGCCGCTTCTCGTACGGTGGACAGGACCACACCACTCGTCGCAATACCCGTGAGAATTAAGGTGTCGATGTCTTTCGCGCGGAGGTTGACGTCTAAATTGCTGCCCGAGAAGGCGCTGACGCGATGTTTTGTAACGATGGGCTCGTTGTCATGGGGCTGGACGGACGCATGGATTTGTGTTGCCGAGTGTATCACCGTGAGGCCGCCTTGTTGAGAAGCGGCAGCGAAGGTGCGATTTCTGGGACTTATCTCATGATATCCCTCGCTGAATGCCACGCGAACGAAGATCACAGGAACGCCGGCCCCGCGTGCCGCCGGGACGGCCGTGATCACCGCGCTCACCAGGTGATGATGATCGTGGAAATGGGAGACAATCCCGTTTTGCCAATCTTGAACTAATAGTGCTGACTTCGACATCTTTACAACTCCTTCACTGCCCGAGTATATTTAACGGAGAGCTCTCCGCTTCATGCTAATCGGAGATGTCTCCGTTTGTCAACATCGCGTGAGAGGGGTGGCGAAATGACCAAAGGCGCGGGGGAACGGCCGGTTCGGGCGGAACGCCGCGATGCGCTGGAAAATCGGCAGCGCATCTTAGAGACGGCCCAGCACCTCTTCGACGAACACGGCGTCGAAGCGGTCAGTATGAATCAAATTACCCAGACGGCACAACTCGGCCCGGGTACCTTGTATCGGCATTATCGCAACAAAAGCGAGCTGTGTTGGGATTTAATCAAAGATCACATCGGGCAGCTGTTCGAGGATATCGCGGGATACTTGGCCCAGCACGCACAAGACGCCGCCCCCCAACGGCTGCGGGGCACCGTCCACCTATTGATCCAATTTCGCGAGAAAAAGCTCCAATTACTTGCGGGGGTGGAACGCGATCCGTCCCGCCAAGTGTGGCCATCGCGCACGCCCAGCCCGCTGTACCAAGATCTCCACGACATTTTTGTGCAATTGTTCCGGGAGATGGCGGGCAACCCCAGCGATGCCGACAGCGTCTTCAAGGCGGACGTGCTTCTGACCGTTCTGCAGAGTGACTCCTATGTATTTCACCGTGATGTGCGGGGTTATTCGGCTGACCAATTGCTGGAGCAGATTTGCGCGACGTTTTTTCCAGAGGTTTAGGCCGATGTGGAATCGTATCCGCTGGTAGGGTCCGGTTGGTGCATCATCAGCCTCGTCACGCAAGCGCCAGTCGATGATTCAAGACGATTGAGAGACGCTTTCTCGGAGGTTCCGCCTGTTTTGATACACCCGGTTCACAAGCTAAAACATATGAGAAGGGGGTTCCACATGCACATTCGCTGGTTCGGCCAAGCGGCATTTTTACTGACGTCGCAAGCGGGCATCCGCGTGTTGATTGATCCCTACGACCGATTACTACGATACAAGATGCCCAAACCTATCGACGCCGACATGGTGGCCGTCACACACAATCATGGAGATCACAACAAGACCCGCGTGGCATCCGGCGATTACCTACTGGTGAATGAGCCTCGACCGTACCGCCGAGGCGATGTAACCGTCCAGGGATTTGAGACCTACCACGATAAAGCCAACGGACGCAAGCGGGGCAAGAACCTCGTCTTTCGGTTTACCATCGATGGCTTGACCGTCTGTCATTGTGGGGATTTGGGTCATCCACTGACTGAGGAGCAGGTCCACAACATTGGGACGCCTGACATCCTCATGGTCCCTGTCGGCGGGCACGTGACACTGGACGCGGTGGATGCCGTTCATGTCGTGAAGCAACTGAAACCGACTATCACGATTCCCATGCACTACCGCACCCCGGCACTCTCAATCCCCGGGATGTTGCTGTTCGATAAAGTAGATACCTTCTTAGAGGCAGCCGGGTTGCCGATTACGGAAGCCCGCACATTGGATGTCAATTCCGCGACGTTGCCAGAGCAGCCTGGAGTCGTCATTATGCCGTATTAATGGAAACATGGCGCCTTGTGGCAGATGCGGCTGGGCTTTTGGCTGGCCGCATCGCTTTTATCGCGCGCCATGACACCTTGGCAGCGCTCCAAGGTCGCACCTCGAAAGCGGGTCATGAAACGGTTGCCGCAACGCCGGGAGAAGCGAGCGGCAGGAGTTGGCAGAACCGTCATCTTAGAGGAGAGATGCTTACCGAGTATTCTAGCGGAATCTCCGGGAAACTACGGGACGTTAGAATACCCACTTCAGTCGTTTATGGCGTTAAGTCGTTCCCTCGCGGCCCGATGCGCATGAAGGACTCTCACCTCAGGCAGACGGTCCAACCACGTTTTGCACGCTACAGCGGATTATTCGGAAGACCCCTTCAACCAGGTTTTGCACAAAACAGGCCAAATCCGTCGAGATGAAGCAGAAGACCATCCAACCGTAGATTGCAAATAGCCAAAATTACTGATGGGGATGGAGAGAGTCCCGGTGGACACGCCATGCGGCCAAACTTCGCAACGCCAGTTCATTGGCGCTCCAGCCGGCGTCAAGGGATTCCACCCGTAATCAGATGTAGACCTCGGGAGGCAAATCAAAGGTGCTCGACCACCGGGAGTCATCATTCAACAATGACACGGACCTCAGGTGGTCTGACCAGCCCGGTACCAAATGGACCCACGCGACGGCATCGGTCAACAGGGTGGTCTTGGTGCGCCCTCCACAACGCTAGTCTGGTGCAACTAGCGATACTATTCGAGCGGAAAGCGTAAAATTAACGGGCGACGACCTGGTGTATGTTGGCCGCCGCTCTTACCGTCACTGGCCACAAAAGCCCTCCTCTGGAATCAAACTTCGCGCAACAGAGTCGCATGATGACAATATTATCCTATCCTGCTATCGCGAGGGAAAATGAGTGCGCAGCCCCATTCCTGGTTTGAGCTACGAGGAGACTTTACCCAGCCGCAACCCTATATGGGTGCAACGTATTCGACGGCCCGGACGATGTCCGCCAACGCCATCGATCCAGGATCCATTTTCCCGTGGGTCGCGCCGAAGCCCCAGTCGACTACGGCTGATACGAAGATTCCTAGGCTACGTAGTTCTTCGACGGCTGCTGGAACCGCATCCCGCCCCCTGTCATCAGCGTCGAAACCCATAATAACGGGCAGCCCACAATTGAGAAGGCGCGCTTGTTCGGGCGAGACCGTGCGACCAAGAATAGCAACGGGGAGGATATCCCTATCGACCAGGGCATCCGTGCAAGCAAGCCAATCCGGGATCCCCTCTACCAATAAAATGAATTTACTGCGTGGATTAAGGTAACCCAGGCCATGGACTAAACTGTTGCGTTTGAACCCCTTCAAGTAAAGATATTTGACTGCGCTTGTCGGGTCGACCGTCCGGCCAGCCAAGCCTACCAACCGGTTCTGATCATCGAACAATCGAAAGATGATGCGATTTTTCATAAACCCTTTTTCTCCGCCCCAATATGGCACATACCACCCCCATGCAGATGCAGAGATAAATGGGTAGTGCGTTTCAAGAAATGCCCTCGCAATGCGCGGCAACGTTTCACTGTAGTCAGTTAAACTTGTGACCTCGGGTAGAGTCTCTCGATGAGTTGGCAAAGCGACAGCTTTTCCAGCTTTCCGTACAGACACTCGCGATCTGCTAGTTGGGAGTGCACCGAGCCAATCGCCCACACGCCGAGCGGCATCCCGTTGCGAGAGGGATAGATATCGAGCAACGAATGCGACGAGGTCGCCCGTACCGCAATGCGTACTGCAATGCCATACCCACCGACCCGTGCGGCTACGAAAAATCGCGAACGCAGAAATGTTGTTACGGTCACCCTCGTGAGCTGGTAGCGGACATGGTCCTCGCCACTTGTTAGCTGCCGCGCTATGCATCAAGAATGAAAACGCGTCGGGCAAATGTTCACACAAGAGTTCTGGGGTTGCGGAATCGGCCACCTGAGCAATAACTACTACTCCCATAGAACCTCCTAACGGTAGCAATCCGGGGGCGCCTGTCCTTTTGCCTGTATAGTGCATCCGACCGCCCCCGGCGGTCGGCGAACCACGATCGCGGACATACTTTGGGGCTCGTTTGTATCGGGAATGGAGCCTTTGGAATGCCCTATACGGCCATTCCAAGCAACCCACAGGCAAAGAGAGTCAACAGAGGCTCAGGAATCCGCGTATCTGTTTATCCTCAACAGGTCCGTATACCCGACGGCGCCCCAAAAACGAACTCCTGAGGACCGGAACCCGAACTATGAAGATCCTTCCGGCGAATCCCTACGGACCCAAATGCGAACTCCTGCGGTCCCAAAAGCGAAGAATTCAGTACCTGGCTGCGAACTTCACGGATATCGCACGGTAAGCTTTGGCGTTCCATCCTTGGCTTTATCAATCTTCCACCATGTCAATACTCCGGCGTCCAGCAATCGGTCACAAGTGGCCTCGAGTTTCCGCAAGACTCTCTTCCCTTTTGTGTCCAACCAACGGATGTCCTCCATCAAGTTGTTCACCTTTACTTCATAGGTTCCGCCCTGAGATGCATGCCGAGCCAGATAGTCGTAAATAGCTTGAGCAGCGGAACCATATGCAATCGGCCTACCGCCTCCATCGTGCAACTGAGCACGGCCTAGATCCCGGTGAAGTTCCGGGTCAACGAGCGAATAATGCCCTGACCAGATGGAGTGCAACATGTCGTCCGCCCACGTCACAAAATCTGGACCGGGACGAAATATTTCAGATGCATTCAAATTTTCGCCCCGGTGGTGCGCTCCTCGAACATTGGAGTGATAGTGGACATTTTGAAAAACGCTTGTGGTTATTTCTGCTATCCGGTCGTCCGCAACAAAGTGTTGAAATGAGACAGTTGTCCCAACAAGTCGGTCGATTGCATCGCGGATGTTCTGGAGATTTCTGCCCTCATCATGCACCTCCATCTGCCTCGCCAGTTTCTTCAGTGAAAAGAAGATCCGTGGGCTGGTGGATCCTTGAAGATGCCATTCGCGCAACAGCGCCAGGAACACATTTCGCTCAAACGAGCCGAACGACTTAGTAAACGGCGGGGAAGACACGATAGTAAAGGACAGGCGGCGGGTGCGATATGCGGGTTTATCCCACTTAGAAGCCCCGAAGATCGCATGGTCGATGAGATTACGTTCCATCCTCACCTTCATGACCGAACGTCTCCTCGTCGTTCGATGTACTCGCGATACGGCTTTGGCGCAACAACGCGGGAATTGCGTTTGTGCTCTGTCGGTATGGCTCCTTCGATGTCCACAAATCGTCCCTGCGCCCCGTGAAATTCGAGCGACACGGTGCCCTGAGGGTCGTGTCTCCCTTTCTTCACGGTTAACGCAAGAGGAATGGGGGTTTTTTGCATGGCCTTGGCAACATCTTCGAGGCTGCGTGCACCTGGCACGTGCAATACGAGCAACATGTCGGACTCATATTCGACCGCTGAAGTACCGCGGACTGACCCGACCTGAGGATCAACGAAACTCAAACGGTTGGAGGCTGCTAGGCAGAGCACGGGGGACTGATATCTGCGCGCCAATCGTTTCAATTCTTCAATTGCCATTTTGGCTTGCTGCTCTTCTGTTTCGGCTTGATTGGGAATCAGATGAAGGTAATCCACAATTAACGCGACCGAATGATTCTCTGCAACATGGGCACGAAGAACGCTTTCGATTATAGGAATCGTCAATTGCTGACGTAAGCCCGCTTTTGGATCTACATCGTCAGGAGTGAGTAGCTCAGTATATCTAGCCTCTTCCTCATACGTCTCCAAGGCTTTCTTCCATTCCGCCATACCTACCCGGCGATGGTAAAGGTCACGAAAGGAATAGCCAGAAATCCGGGCAATGGACCGCGCCTGTAATTCCATGGCATCAAGTTCCCATGACGCATAAACGCTCCACAACCCGTGCCGGCTCCAGGAATCTTGAATCTGCTTAGCCAGCGCCGTTTTTCCCATCCCCGGCGGCGCCGTCAAAACGTAAACCCCGGTCGAAAAACCGCCGCCCAGTAGCTTATCCAGAGATGGGAAATCGAACGTTGGAAATACAATGGGCTTTTCTGTCCGATACCAACCATCTAAGGTACGTAGACGGCTGGACTGGGAAACCCGGATTGCTTCCATGAGACGAATAA
>JAKADJ010000142.1 GCA_021820645.1 Bacillota bacterium | reverse complement strand
GCGTCGCCCTTCTGCCATACTACGGTCACATCTTTATATAATACGCAGATTTGTTGCCTGGCGTGGCTTTGAGGCAATTTTAGGCTCCTAACTAGGAAAGTTCCGCTAGGCAATCGACCGCGCTAGGAGGCTCGTCATGAATCGAGAAACACGCCACCGGATCTGGATTCTGGGATTTGCCGGACTTGGTACTAATATCGGATGGGGACTCAATAAGATTTTTACGGCGGTTCTTTTGGCAGCCCAGGGAGCTGGGGTGCCTCTCATCGGATGGGTATTTGGCATTCAAGGGCTCTTCGGTATTATCTTGAATCCTGTAACGGGATTTATTTCCGATCGGATGACAACGCGATTTGGGCGCCGGCGCCCTTTTCTATTCATTGCGTTTCCGGGGGCGACGCTTGCATTAATGTTACTGTATGTGGCTCATAGTCTAGCGGTCGCAGTGCTTGCCGTGATCATTTTTTATTTCTTCCAGCAGTTAAGCCAAGCCCCGTATTTGGCGATGATGCCGGACACCTGCGAAACGCGGGATTACGGCGAAGCCGCAGGGATCTTAAACGTGTTGTGGATGCTGGGCACATTAGTATCTTTTTTGCTCGTGCCTCTCGTGTGGCAATTTGTTGGACATCTTGTTGCGTTCTTACTCGGATCTGGAATCCTCTTAGTGTCCGGACTCATTACCGCCTTTCGTAGTCGAGAGCAGGTGTCCGAGATGACCGTGCGCCCTCGACCCCCCGTGCGATTGATGATGAGTTCGGCATTTATCCAATATTTAACGGCGCAAGCTTTATGGTGGTTAGGTTTTGAAGCTATCGGTAGCTTTTTTACCCCCTACATGATCCATGTGTTACACGGGTCCATTCTGGATGCCGCCCTAAGCATGTCGGTGTTTAGTGTGACGGCCGTCGCCGTTTCTCGGGTTTTTGGTCGATGGTATCGCCGCTATGACGCACGTTGGCTCTTGGGAGCGGCACTGGGACTGTTTGTACTAGTCGCACTAGGAGGGCTCGTGGCGACAAATGTATCGCAGGCCTTTGTGATGCTGGCCGGAGCGGGTGTGGCCTGGGGCGGGATCCAAGTGATATCTTACCCGCTCGCCGTGGATCTTTTACGCGATGATTTGGTTCAGCGTCGCGGGTTCTCAGCTAGAGAAGCCTCCCACACCACCGAGGAGGTTCACGGGTCAGTGTACGGCGCGGTGAATGTCGTACAGTCATTAGGCCTCATGGCGGCAGGCCCCTTGGTCGGGCAGGTCATCGCCCAAACGGGCCATCACTACGTCTCCATGTTTATCGTGAGTGCGATAAGCTTTCTCAGTGCCCTCATCTTAACCCTCCGTTTGCATCGGGTGCACAATATCGCCACGACGCTAGACGATGAGGTCATGACGCACCCTTTAGCGTGAAATGCGGGCCCAAGTACAGATGGTGAGCGGGTGCCAACGATTCTCAAGATAATAACAAGGAGGTGCGCGTTATCATGCAAGACATTAGCGATGCAGTGAACCGATTTATCGAGAGGAATCTTGAGCGATATTTGGATGAAGTGTGTGAGCTGTGTGCCCAACCGAGTGTTTCTGCCCAAGATTGGGGCATGACCGACTGTGTGCAACTGGTCACAGAGGTGATACAGCGACATCGTGGGCGCGTAAAAACTTACGAAACTCCGCGGAACCCCGTGATTGTGGGATCGTTCGCGGGACGTTCAGACAAAACATTGCTCTTATATAACCATTATGACGTTCAACCGGTAGAACCGTTGGAATTATGGGAGAGCCCTCCGTTTGAACCGACCAGACGGGATGGAAAAATTTTCGGGCGAGGGACTAAAGATGACAAGGGGGAGTGGGTGGCACGACTTTTTGCGATGGATGCTTTAACTGCCGCCTATGGGGGGGAGTTGCCCTGTTCCGTCATCTCGGTGGTGGAAGGAGACGAAGAGATGTCCAGCCCCCACATTCGGGAATTTGTCCGTCAACATCAAGCGACCCTTCGATGTGACGGGGCGATCTGGGAGGGCGGCGACATTAGTCGCGACGGGTCTCCTATTGTGCCATTAGGCGTGCGAGGTATCCTGGAAGTGGAGCTCTCGGTGCGCACGCTCTCGCATGATGCACATTCCGGGACAGCCCACATGCTCCCGAATGCGGCATGGCGGCTACTATGGGCGCTGAGTGCGATCAAAGGGTCCGACGAAATGGTCCGGATTCCGGGATTCTATGACCACGTGAAACCACCGTCGGAGCAAGACTTGGGCTACTTCACGACCGTGTGGCGAGAAAATCCGGCCGTGATCGATCAGCTTCAACGTCTTTATGAGGTCGGGAGTTTTGTGGGAGGGCGCACCGGTGAAGATCTCTTGCGGTCCGTGTTCTCCCCGACGTGCAATATTCAAGGGATCGGTAGTGGATATCAAGGGTCCGGCAGCAAGACCATCGTGCCCAGCGTGGCGACGGCGAAGGTTGACTTCCGCCTGGTGCCGGGCCAAGACCCTGAAGACATTGCAGATAAGCTCCGGAGATATCTCGATAGCATGGGATTTTTTGATGTGCGTATGACCATATTGGGATGGATGGGCTCAGCACGCACCGACCCCGCAGAACCTCTCGTCCGTGTGGTGACGGACACGGCCGAATCGATTTATGGCACGGTGCCGACCGTAGTGCCGATGATTGGAGGCAGTAGCCCGGGATACGCATTTGCGGATGCACTCGGTATACCGGTGGTGACAGCGGGTGTGGGGTACTGGGACAATCGGCCGCATGCTCCGAATGAACACGTGCGCATTGAAGACTTTATCCGGGGAACGCGTCATTTGGCCGCTATTGTGGATGCATTCAGTCGCCTCTGAACTGAGTAGCGGCATGAGAAAGACACGAGAAATCTTGCAGGGACAACGAGGGACGGCACGTCCCATGAGGTCCTCACCTTCAGGAGGGATTGAAATGGGGTCCACGTTAGACGGGATACGGGTGCTCGATGCGTCGACCATTATAGCAGGGCCTCTCGCGGCGAGTCTCCTCGGAGACTTTGGTGCCGAGGTGATTAAAGTGGAAGAGCCACGACACGGGGATCCGATTCGCGCTTATGCCCGGAGCCCAGAGGGGATCCCTCTGTATCACAAAGTTACGAATCGCAATAAACGCAGTATTACATTGGACTTGCATCAGGCACCGGCGCAAGACCTCTTTCGACGGTTGGCCGCCGTGTGTGACGTCGTGATTACTAACTTTCGTCCCGGTACTCTGGCACGATGGCATATTGACTTTACAGATCTTCAGCTGGCCCATCCGGCATTGGTGATGCTCCATCTATCGGCATTTGGCCGGACGGGTCCTTATCGAGATCGACCAGGATTTGCACGTATTGCAGAAGCCTTCGCGGGATTAACGGCGATTACCGGGTATCCGGACGGGCCGCCCCTCTTTAGTGGATTTCCTTTAGCGGATGGCATCACGGGAATCTACGGAGCATTCGCGGTACTACTGGCCCTGCAAGAGGGAAAAAAAACTGGGACAGGGCAACTGATCGACATGGGGCTTTATGAGCCGATTCTGCGCATGTTGGAGGATCTTCCGGCCGTCTATGGCACGATGGGTACGGTCCGGGCACGGCAGGGCAATCAAAATCCAGGCGTGGCTCCGAACGATGTGTATTGTGCTCGTGATGGACAGTGGGTGGTGCTTCCTGTGTCGACGCAACGGATGTTTGAACGACTCGCCAGTGCAATGGATGCGGCCGACCTGGTGAACGATCCGCGTTTTCACGACAATGCCGCCCGCGTTGCAAACCGTAGGGTATTAGACCAAAAAATTCGTGACTTTTTTCTGACAAAAACGGCCGACGAGATGGTGCGTCATCTCACGCAGTGGGGAGTGGCTTGCGGGACGGTGAATTCGATAGCCGAAGTGGCGCAGGATCCTCACATCCAGGCGCGGAATAATTTTATCTCGTTGCGGGATGACGAATCCGGTGAGATGATTATGATGCCCAATGTGGTTCCACATTTGGCCACATCGCCGGGTCAGGTGCGATTTGTGGGAGAATCGCTAGGAGCTTCCAATGACCGTATTTATGGGGAGTTATTAGGGCTTTCTAAGAACGAACAGGCCCGCTTACACCAACAGGGAGTGATTTGATGAACAATGCGATGCAGTTGCCCCTTATCGTCGTGCAACACGATACGATGGTGGCACTGTCGGATCAAATTGTCTTTCAAATTATCTATTGGATGGGGCGGGGGGCTCTGCGGCCCGGACAACGGCTGTGGTCGGTGCGCCAACTGAGTAAGGACTTAGGTATTAATCACAACACAATTTTAGTCGCTTTTGCCGAATTGCAGCAGGGAGGATTCGTGGAGTCTCAGGGAGCCCGAGGGTATTTTGTCGCCGCTCGCCCTGGATGGGACCGCGCCCGACTAGACGCCGTCCATTATGCTACCCAAATGGCTCCGAATATCTTAAAGCAGTTCGCGGCTCACCAGGTTCCAATGTCCGTGGGCGTCCAAGCGTTAACTTTACTCGCACTACCTACGCGATTTGGAGGAGGAGCGGTGCGTGCTCTGGAGATCGTGTTTACGGAGTGCAATGCGGCAAGCTTAACGTATTTTGGCGACCAGTTGGCTGAAATCACATCGATCCCCATTCAACGACGTCTGTTAGGCGATGTGGCGCGTTCACCGGGAGTGCCAGATCTCGTGGTGACCAATATCTACCACCTGGGGCAATTGCGGGAGTATTATGATCCGGGAAAATTTGAACTGGTGGGGCTTAGTGTGCGCGTGTCGGATGCGACTCGACGGGCATTAGGCCGCATTCCTCGAACTGCTCGGATTGCGGTCGTGGCACCTTCGCGCACCGCGATGCATAATATGGCGTCGATCGCGACCACCGCCCTATCTTCAGGTCACGAAGTGGTCCCGCTGAATTTTGAAGACCTGACAGAACTGCAACAGTGCCTCACCCATGTTGATGTGATTGTGGTGCATGATGGGACGCGTGGGATGTTAGGGGCTCTGACTTCCAGACAACGTGTAGTGGATTACGCGACGGAGTATGACCCGTTGTCGATTGATTACTTGCGCGAGAGAATCCAGGCACTGCAAAGGGCTACGGGAGTAATGTGATTGAACGAGGAGTTGGGTGGGAAACCTTCGGGAAACAATCGGCCCTTGATATCCTTCCCACGGCCCGTAGGGCGAAGGCGGTTCGCCTACCGCCATGGGATCAATCGGTGTTGTAGCCCCCTTTAGACCACGAAAATGATGGGACGGAGCAATGGTGTGAAGCGGTGGTCTTTGGGCTGGAATTGCCTGTCGCGTGGCTCCTTGATGGATCTTCATCCAAACGCCTGTAGCGAGTCTAACCAACGTGACAAGCGCCCAACCTATGCCAGCGCGTAGCCGAAAATGATCCATAGGTCTCGCCTTGGCTTTACCTGACGTCGCTCCTGCCCTGTCCGATGAGAATACCTGGAACTTTCGCTTACGAGGGCCCAACGACCCAGATCGGTGAATTCAACTGGCATAATCTTGGTGGAATCGAGTCGTTGGGCACAGTAGACCTAGATGGTAAATCTCTAGCGCCTCCCACGTCCTAAGCCATGGTTTGACATGGGTGATATCATCAACGGGATGAGGCACTAATCCGATGACCGGTGCTCCCGCAAAACAACATCAAGGTCGAAATCGGTGGCCTCAATTTCGTAATGTTGCGTAGCTCATTTGATGTATTCCACAAAGTGGTTCAGCTGAAATCCACTGGCTGTTCATGTCCGGTATAGATTGACACGCGGTAAGCACGGTGATAGCGCGTATCACGATTGTGTTCCCAAATCGTCAAGACCGCGCCTTCAAGGGTCATCGGGGCGACTTTCGCCTCCCGGCGGGTAATACCTGCCGACAGCCCATCGATGAGTTTAAACAGCCGCCACATTGGTTTAAGGGACGCCGGAAAGCCGTCGGGCAATCCCGCCTCGGGAGTATGGTGATATCGCACGATCCATTCCACATCGGTCGACACCTGATAATCCCGGACGGCCCAATCGGCGCTACGTGCGGCATGCAAGGCTCCGGGTTCAAAAGTGTCAGCGGGTACAAATTCCTGTCCCACCACCAACCGGGGTTGTTCTTTGCCGATATCATGGAAGAGAAACGCCTGTACCAGT
>JAKADJ010000141.1 GCA_021820645.1 Bacillota bacterium | reverse complement strand
AAGCCACGCCCGATTTCGCGAAAATCGGGCGCCTCATGAATTTTTACC
Organism: Bacillota bacterium; assembly: GCA_021820645.1. The sequence continues at coordinate 6,156 of JAKADJ010000141.1, read as the reverse complement.
GGTACTCGGTCGCGTTTCAATGGGTGCTGCAATTTGGCATCATTGTCGTGATGGTGCGTCTCGCGGTTGGTTAATAGGACGCCCTCTGGATTTTTTTGCAAGAGCTTTCTATAATTCCAGCATGGCACGTCGTCAAGTTCGTCCACGGTTTTGGGGATTCTCTTTCGTCGCACTGATGCTGGCTATAGGGTGCATCTTATTAGCGTATCGTAATCCCACGTCCCGTGGATCTTTGCTAGCGCCAATCAATCGACCTGCCAAAGCAGGACGTGCTCCTCAATGGACAGCGACGACGATGGCGCTACCTATGCCCTTACAGGGGCTTAGCGCAGGGGCCGCCGGCGATGTGGTGTACGTGGCGGGAGGCATTAACACCCAAAGCCATGCGGGAGTATGGGCACTGCGAGGGCAACAATTTGTACACATTGGTTCCCTACCCGACCCGGTGCATGATGCGGCACTGGTGATTGCGGGCCCACATCTTTTAATGGTTGGCGGTGGAACCTTCCGTTCGACCGACACCATTCAAGAGATGGATTTGGGCACTCCTTATCAGACGCATATCCTACCACCACTGCCGATAGCTCGTTCCGACTTGGGCGCGGTTTGGTGGCACAATGCTGCCTATTTGGTGGGCGGGCATGGGAACGGCGTACCGTCTAACCTGGTGTGGCGATATACCGTCGGACGCGGGGCTGTGATTTTTACGCGGATGCCATTGGGGGTGCGCTATGCCGCTTGCGCTCGGTGGCGCACGACGCTCTATGTCGTGGGGGGGCTGACAACGAACGGGCCCACTCGCCAAGCGGTTCAAATTAACCTAAAAACGGGCCAACTACAGCGCTTGATGCCGTATCCCATGGCCTTGCAGTATGCCGAAGCCTTTACATTAAATGGAACCCTTTGGGTGGCCGGGGGGCGGACCTCGAAGGGCTGGACTAGGGTCACGTATTTCTGGGATGGGTCTGGCCAACGGTGGATGAAAGGGCCGAATTTGCCCGAGCCTGCTGGATACGGAGCGGTCGTCTCTCTAACTGGGCATCAGGAGTTATGGATCGGGGGACGCACGACCGGCCGCTCTTTAAATGTGGTCTGGAGATTCACTCCATAGCTCGGACGGACGATTGACATTTCCGTATCAAAAGGGCATGATGACGCCAAAATGGGGGGATAATGTGAGCGGTGGTGAAATTTGGCAAGCAGTCAATGAAGGACTCATGATTTGTAGTGGGCTGGCCGTGGCTACCGGATGGTATTTTATTCGCCACAAACAGGTGGATATCCATCGCCGTTTCATGTTGACCGGGGCGACATTCGGGGCACTATTCTTCTTAAGTTATCTGGCGAGCACCGTGTTTGTCGGAGATACCTTCTATGGGGGACCGAAAGCCTATGCAGCCCCATACCAAGTGTTCTTATTAATCCATATTTTATTGGCGACGGTGGCGGCGGTATTAGGTGTGATCACGCTCCGCTATGCCTTTCGCCAGCGTTTTCAAAGTCATCGCAAAGTGGCGCCCTGGACGGCGAGCCTGTGGCTCATCTCCGCTGCTACGGGTCTTGGAGTATTTCTCTTACTCTTCGTGATTTTTAAACCGGGTCCCAGCACTACGAGTCTCATTCAGATCTTAAGGGGTCATGCCAATGGATAAGAACGGCCTGATTTATAAGGTGTTGCCTCCGAGGCGAGGGGTGGCCGAACGATGGCCTACTATCGTTGTGATGCATGGACGCGGCAGTAACGAAGAAGACTTGTTGGGCCTTTATCCCGACTTACCGCCGGAGTGGGCCATGGTGAGCCTAAGAGCTCCAGAGGTGCTCGGGCCCAACCAATATCAGTGGTATCGGCCCGAATCTCCCGGTAATCCGGAACTCTCTAGTTTGGATCGCAGTGTCGATATCGTGCAAGCGTTCCTGCAGGTTTCCTTACCGATGGCGGTGCCCGAGTTGGATCAAGAGCGATGGGTTCTTGGAGGCTTTAGCCAGGGCGGCTTAATGACGGTGGCGCTGCTACAAAGAAACCTCACCGCGTCCCCAATTGGCAGTATTATCCTCAGTGGTTATTTTCCCGAAACGGTCGCCCTGGATCGTGACTTGACGGGGTACCCCATTTTCTGGGGCCATGGCATGAAGGATCCGGTCTTGTTACCTGCCTGGGCGGAGTCCGGCGTAACACGACTCGAAGGCCTCGGAGCCGACGTCACTTTTAAGCGCTATCCGGGACTTGGTCACGGCGTGCATGACACGGAGTTGGAAGATTTACGAGAATGGCTATCCAGCCGCCGGGCATCTCAATAAGGGGGGGCCGATGAGGCCCCTGACTTAGTGGGATTGGTAGTATCTTTTTAAGATCTCGACGACTTCTGGTCGAATGGCTACCCCAGGAAGTTCCTTTCCTTGTTGCAAGGTGGCTCGGACCCGCGTCCCCGATAAGATCTCACGGGCTTCATCGCCATGTGGACACGTCTTGTTGGTCGCCATTTGTGCACAACGATAGCAATAAAATGCGGGCTCGGCAGCAATGATGTGAATGCCCAGTTCCTCTTCGGAAAAACGCCGAAAGACGTCCTGGCTTGCCGAAGGATTGTAAAAACTGCCCACCCCAGCGTGGTCGCGCCCAACAATGAAATGGGTGATTCCGTAATTCTTGCGGCACAGCGCGTGGAGGATTGCCTCTCTCGGGCCCCCATAGCGCATCGGTGCCGGGAATCCAGAGAGAATGGTGCGAGTACCCGGAAAATACCCCGATACCAGAGCCTCGTAGATCCGCCACCGTACTTCGACGGGCACATCGTCGGATTTGGTGTAACCGACGAGAGGATGCAAGATCAGCCCATCGTGGGCTTCCAAGGCGGTCTTTTGAATATACTCATGGGCCCGGTGCAAGGGATTACGCGTTTGAAATCCAACGACGGTCTGCCACCCGCGTTGTTGAATCAGTTGGCGCATTTGATGGGGGGTGAACACCGTGTCCACCGGGCTCAGGGGCCACTCCAAGAGGGTTACTGCACCGGCCACCCGAATTGGACTGTCTAGGAGGACCCGCGCGACCCCGGGATGCGAAGGGTCTACGGTTCCGTACACGGAGTAAGCTTCTTCTTCGGGGTCGAGCCAAAATACCTCTTCCACGTTGAGTATGGCGACGGTGGTATCATTCCACATTAAGCGCGCCAAGTCGGCCTTGCGTAATCGTGAAGCCAATATCGGATCGACAGCGAGCGTAATCGGGATAGGCCAGACGCTCTGGTCCGGGAGTCGCCACTCTTCTAGCACGGATTGAGCCGCGCGTCGTCCTTGGAATCCGATAACCGGCGCGTACACTCCGGTGGCCAAGCAGAATGTGTCGGCCCAATGAAAGGCGTCTAACGGGATCGCCGGCACCTTATCGAGCCACGTGGCAATAGATCCGCTCATGGATCCGGGAATGATGCGCGGTTCTATAGATGGAGCCCGCATTCGGTTTTCTCCTTTCCTTGCCAGCGGCCCGCTCGCAGATCTTCGCCTTCGGCGATGGGTTTGGTACATGGTTGACATCCGATGCTGGGGTAACCAACGTCGTGAAGGGGGTTGTAGGGCACCTGATGTGTCTTAAGGTAGTCAAACACGTCGCTGACGGTCCAATTTACCAAGGGATTAACCTTGACCAAACCGTGGGCAAGATCCCAACTCAACAACGGAGCCAATCGGCGGAACGCGGTTTGATCTCGGCGGATTCCCGTCATCCACGCCTTAAAGGGTTTCAAGTGCTCTATGAGGGGCTCCATCTTTCTGATGGCGCAACACCGATCGGGATTCTCCAGCCAGAGACTTTTACCCTCGGTGGCTGCCTGCTCGCTGACGCTGAGTCGGGGGCGTACCCGGGTCACCGAGATCCCGTAGCGTTTTTCGATTTCTGTGATAAGGACATAGGTTTCGTAGAATAATAGGCCAGTGTCCAGGCAAAAAACTTCGATGGGTTGATTGGTCCGAGCCCATAGGTCCAAAAGCACCATATCTTCTGCGCCGAAACTGGAGGCCAGGGTTATTCCAGAACCAAAGGACTCTACTGCCCAGGACACTACGTCGGCAGTCGGCAATGCCTCGAGTTCGTGACTTAATGGTGCGAACCGGTTTGGATCAGGCCCTGGCATCTCGGGTAGTACGAGTCGCGCCATGCTGAGTGCCCTCCTCTGTAATTCCTTGGATAGAGTATGAGGGCCAGAGAATTTGGTGCTACTTTCGGATCGACAAAGTACCTATGGTATCGGTGCTCGGGTGCACCTCATCTACTGGAATGAGGTTATGCGACAATCCAATGGCGACAAGACGAATAGTGTCACTTTGTTAATAGTGCTGGTCGTTGTCGATGACCATCCTGGTGGCCCGGTTTAGTGGGCGTAGTGGACGTCCCCAGTCGGTATGATCTGTTGGGCACCACAAAATTTCCACACAAGCCCAAAGTCCATAGGTCGCGATGGCAAATGGTTCCATCCTCTGTCCTGACAACGACCATTGTATCGGCTCCGTCTACGAAAATCCTAGGCGGGTCGGACCTCAGGGGATTTGGCGACCTTGGTGGGCCGTATTCTGAGGCAGTTGGGCAACCTCTTTAAAGCCCCAGTTCAGGATATTTTCGGCGTCCGTATATTCGGGTGGAAATCCCATTTGGCCGTGCATGATGACACCTAAAAGGGTTACCGGCCGACCGTGAACGTTTCGGGTGGCGGCGAACACTAAGTTAAACCCGGCGGCGGTCGTCCAGCCGGTTTTCACGCCGATGACAGTGGGGTCCTGAAACAGAAGGCCATTTAAATTGCGCAGAATGGGGTTATGTGGGATGCTCGTAAGCCGGGTATTGACAATTTTACGAAACAAAGGGTTGGACAGATCTTGCATGGCGATCACGGAGAGGTCCCAGGCCGTACCAACTGACTTCGATGAGAGTCCATCAGGGTCCGCGTAGTGGGTGCCGTTCATGCCTAGTAGCTTAGCCTCTCGATTCATTTGGGACACAAAGTTTGCTGTGTGGCCGCCCATGGTTTCGGCGAGCTGCACCGCCGAATCGTTGGCGGATGCTAACATCAATCCATATAGCAGCTCTTTGACCGTGAAGTGATCGTTGGGTGCCATCTGCATATCCGATCCTGTGGTGGAGGCGGCGTTAGGCGAAATGGTTATCACCTTTTGCAAAGGTAGTTGATGTAACGCCAAATAAATGGTCATCAGTTTGGTAGTGGATGCCAAGGGTCCTACTTGATGCGGATTGAGTTGCCAAATGAGTTGGTGCGTATTGAGGTTCCAAAGCACCCCCGAAGTTTCTCCCAGGGTAAATGGAAGGGCCGGTAGCTTTTTTTGCTGAGGAATCGGGGATAGTAGGTAGACCGGCTGAGTAATCGGTTTACTCATAGGTTTCTTGATGGCCGTGTTGGAATGGCGGAAAGTATGGTTCAACCATGCCGATGCCAACAGCAAGACGACAAGAATAATAAGACCGATCGGTGATCGACGTTCTTTTTTTCGGGGCAACGGGCGTGAAACCACAGCTTGTCCTGCCTTTCGATAACCGTGATTGCTATATCTTAACAGAGACTCCTTCCTCTACACTACTATTTACGAGGCGGAAGGTTATGGATCATGGCATCCCACCAATCGGGATATTGATCGATGTATTGCATCAACGCGGATAGATGTTCTAAGGTTTCTGCGCTCACATAATGTTCGATGCCTTCTACATCCTGATAGACGATGACGGGATCGTCCACCCCCAGATGCTGCAAGAAGCGTTCTAAGATGCGATGGCGCGCCAAGAGGCGCTGGCCTTGGCTTTCGCCAAAGGGGGTCAAGGCCAACCCTCGATAGCGCTCGACTTCCAACAGGCCGCCCGCTTTCAACCGACGCAACATCTTGCTAACGGATGCTTGACTGATCTTCAGGCGTTCGGCGATGTCCGTGACACGCGCGTATCCTTTTTCTTGGGTGATGCGCCAAATGGCTTCCAGATAGTCTTCCTGGTTTGGGGTCGCCATAGGAACGGCTCCTTTGGGTTTATTACAGTCTATGTCGGGGGGGCCTTGAAACGTGCTAGCGAAGATTGTAGAGGTGCGGCAGGAATTCGAGCGCTGTATTCCGAATAAAAAGGGGTTTGAACAGTTTCCTTAAATGTTGTTTATATTTGTC
>JAKADJ010000140.1 GCA_021820645.1 Bacillota bacterium | reverse complement strand
GATGTTGGCCCCATCCGTGTTCCGCAAAAACACGACGAGAACTTCCGGCAAGCTAGCACTGGTTAGGGTGGGAGAAGGCAGATGGAGCCATTCGCTGACCACACAAAAATCGGGTTGCTCTTTAAAGCATGCCTTAAGCATTTCGAGGATCAGGCGGGAATTACTGACGGTTTCGATGGCGATGGTACGAGGCATTATTGGAATCCTTTCTATAAAAGAAGAGATGTATTAATTGCCATTATATTCCGGGCTGAAACCAATTACCTAGGATTAACGGTGATATTATTGGAGTCATGAGTAGATTGCTTGACACGTCGAGAGGGGACCTCGATGGAGCCTATAAGATGGCAGCAAAATGGTTTAAAGGACTGCAAAGCTACTAAGCATCTTGGACAGTTTGACGTGACTGTAGCGAACCGTGCGCTCCAGTACCACCAGAGTTGGCCGCAATATCAAGCGACCCCTCGGATATCGTTGCCCAACCTCGCAGCCTACCTCGGGGTCCAAGAGATTTGGCTCAAGGACGAGTCTCGCCGTTGGGGACTCGGGGCATTTAAGGGACTCGGAGGCACGTATGGGGTGGGCCGATATTTGGCCAATTATTACGGAATCGGGCCGTCTGCTGATTTTTTTACGTTGAAGGGTCATCTCCATACCCGACCTCCGGTGGTTTTTGCCACGGCAACGGACGGTAATCATGGCGTAGGGATCGCCTGGGCGGCCGGACGCTTGGGACACTCGGCGAAAATTTTTATGCCGCAGGGTACGAGTAACGCCCGTGTGCGTGCCATCGAAAAGGTTGGCGGCTCGGTGGAAGTGACAGATCTCGATTATGACGCCACCGTCAATTGGGTGGCAAGACAGGCTCACGATAAAGGATGGGTTTTAGTCCAGGACACGTCGTGGCCTGGCTATCAAGAGATTCCGCTATGGATCATGCAAGGATACTTGACCATGGTCGCCGAGGAATTCCTCGGCAAACATGATAGGGCATTGGACAAGCCGACCCACGTCTTTTTGCAGGCTGGGGTAGGATCCTTTGCCGCTGCGGTGGTAGCCTTCTTGGCCAACCTCTACGGGAGAGACATTCCCAACATTATCGTGATCGAACCGTCCCGGGCCGCTTGTTTTTATCGCTCGGCCATAATAAGCGATGGCTGCCTCTATTCCTCGGACGGCGCCCTTTCCACGATCATGGCGGGTCTGGCATGTGGTGTAGGCAATCCAGTGGCATGGGAAATCTTAAAACATTGGGTGGCTGCATTTGTTGCCTGTGACGACGTAGTGACGGCACGAGGGATGCGGATTCTAGGCAATCCCCTACCGGGCGACCCGCCTCTCGAGGCAGGGGAATCGGGAGCAGTGGGTCTCGGGCTCCTATCGCTAGTAGCGACAGACGCCAAGTTTTCGCATTTTCGGGAGGACATTAGTTTGGGACCTGACTCTCGAGTCCTGTTGGTTAATACCGAAGGCGCCATGGACCCGGGCATGTATCGGCGGATTGTGTGGGATGGGCATTTGGCTGGGGTGTGAGCCTCAGATGGTGGCCGCGTCGCGGGTTGCGAAAACGGGATATTGACACTTCCCGCGGCTAAAGCCGGGGGATTCTTGCGAGAAACCGACTTATGTCAGCTTTACTCGCAAAGGGCGAGCCCAACGCCCCCTATCCGGTCGCCGAAATGTCGCCGGGCACGTGAACAACTCGTTCGCCAATCCGGTTAACGTCTGGTCTTGACGACGCGATATATTTTACGCCTCCCACGACTGCGGGAGACAACCGCCAATATATCCTATCGTCATAGCGCGAACACATCGAAACAGTAACACAAATGGGGCGTGATGCAAAAAGACTGTCGCCTGATATCCCCTCGCTGAAGCAAGGGATTTTACGGCGCATTTGATAAAATAGGCAAGCAAGGTTGAAATGGACGCTACGGAGGCCACAATGAGGCGGAGACCTCTTGGATCTGGAAATTTTTGGGGTCACACAAACAGAAAGTGGGGTCAGTGCTCAATGCAATATGTTAGTTTGGGAAACACCGGACTTAAAGTGTCACGGATTTGTCTCGGGTGTATGAGTTATGGGGTGCCAGAACGCGGTAACCACTCTTGGGTCCTGGATGAGGCCCAAAGTCGGCCTTTTATCAAACAAGCCTTGGATCTCGGGATTAACTTTTTTGACACCGCCAATGTGTACTCGGATGGTACTAGTGAAGAGATTGTGGGCCGCATCTTAAAAGAGTACACCACCCGGGATGACGTGGTCATTGCGACCAAAGTGCATGGACGCATGCGTCCTGGTCCCAACGGCCAAGGCCTTTCGCGAAAGGCCATCATGACGGAAATCGATCAGAGCCTGAGGCGGCTCGGTACCGACTATGTCGATTTGTATCAGATTCACCGTTGGGATTATGAGACCCCAATCGAGGAGACCCTCAGCGCGTTGAACGACGTCGTGAGAGCCGGGAAGGCTCGATATATTGGAGCCTCTTCGATGCATGCCTGGCAATTTTTAAAGGCGCTACATATTTCACGGGACAACGGATGGAGTGCATTTGTCTCCATGCAGGACTATCTTAACTTGCTGTATCGCGAAGAAGAACGCGAGATGTTGCCGCTCTGTGAAGCCGAAGGCATTGGCGTCATCCCTTGGAGCCCGTTGGCACGGGGACGATTAACCCGAGAACCCGAGGACACGACCGCCCGGTCCGAATCGGATCAATTTGGGAAAACCCTATACGTTAATACGGCGGATCTTGACCGCATCATTATAGAGCGCGTGAAAGAGCTTGCTGACGCCATGGGAGTTACCCGTGCCCAAATTGCGCTCGCGTGGATCCTTCAGAAGAAGCCGGTTACCGCTCCCATAGTGGGCGCTACGAAATTGCATCACCTCGACGAAGCCGTCGGAGCGCTGGAGATCGCCTTGAGCCCGGATGAGGTGGAGCTATTAGAAACCCCCTACATACCGCACCCCGTAATGGGATTTCGGTGATCCACCGAGATACTTACACGGCGGTTGACGCACACGGAGTCGTGGGCCTCTGGGCGTATCCTTGGGACATTGCTCGAGCGGGGATTGCCAATACGGTAGAGCGCCTCGTCAGGGCCCGGGTATCGGAACTCAGTGTGGCTACCCTGTACCATAGCGGCCAAGTTTTATCGTTGGTGGGGAGCCCTCGGTTTATTGGTCAAACTGAGGGCCCGCTTTGGGATTTTCGCCAGCCCGTGTGGCATGACGGAGATCTTCGCATCGAGCCGGAAGCGTTCTATGCGGCATTAAAAGAGGCCTTGTCTCGGGAGGACATTCGGTTACGGGGCTGGACTATTGTCAACCATGATTCGCCCGAAGGCCCATTTGTAGAAAATGCGTTCGGGCAACACCTGTCGCACGCCGCTTGCCCCATAGCGGGGCAGGCTAGAATCCGACGCCTCATCGCAGAGTTGGCCGCGATGGGGATATTTGATGGCTTGGATCTCGAATCATTCGGGTTTACCAAGGCCTTTCACGGTGCTCATCATGAGATTGCCGGCGTAAGAATTACGCCCCTGTTGCAGTTATTGCTATCCTGGTGTTTTTGTTCGGCTTGCAACAGCACCATCGGGGCAGGAATTGACTGGGATCTATTGAGGCAAGAGACTCAGGAAGAGATTGAAAGATTACTCTGTCATGAAGGCACGGGTCCGGACGATATGGGAGAGCTTGCTACCTATTTAGTGGACCATCCAGGGTTCGCCGAACTCATTCGAATAAGGGGCCAGGCTTTGCGAACATCTTTGGATGATCTCGCTAGGGCTTTTCCCACTTTACCGATGACACCTTTGTTGATGCCATACAATCAGAGGACCAAACTCTCTTGGATAGAAGGGATGACGGCAGATTCGCAACAACGCGGGGACGTGATTGCCTTGGGCTATTCGACGCTGGCGGCGATGCGCAACGACCTGAACTGGCTTGTAACCGAGAGGGGATGGGACCCATCGCGGGTGATTGTGGGACAAAGCTTAATTGCGAACGTGGTGTCGTCCTGGGACGAAGCGAAGGCTCGGGTTGAGGTCGCGTTGGACCTGGGCTTCCGACGGTTTTGTTTTTATAACTATGGGCTCCTTAACACGACGCGATGGCAATGGCTAGAAAATTTGTCCTCCATAATTCGTAATTGACCGCGGTGTAAATAGGCGTCGTTCGGTACATCCTGTAGTGGGATGCAGGGACGATACGACGTAGATACTGTCTGTTGCATTACGGTGCAAATTGCAGTATTATGGACACGGATTAGTGAAAAAAGGAGATGTCTAGATGACGACCACCTTGCAAGATTCTCAAGAAGTGATTGCCCAGTTAATTGATGCGAGCCGGACATTAATAGCCGTGGGTATGTTGTTCCGGGGGGCGCATGCCAATCTTTCGGTTCGTATATCGGATGACCGGATAGTGATGACGAGTGGAGGTAACGTAGCCCGACTCACTGCGGATGATTTTGCGGTGGTTCGGACCGACGGAACCGTTCTAGAAGGAACCATGGCCCCAACCATGAAAGAGATTGTCGAGATGCACACGGGACTCTATCGTGAACGACCTGATGTAGGAGCCGTCGTGCATTCGCACGCTCCACACATCACGGCCTTTGCCCTAGCTCATCAACCCCTTCCATTGGTTTACGAGCCCTTATTGCGTTTTGGCTTAACCGAAGAGGTGCCTGTGGTACCCTGGGCCCCGCGTGGTTCGGCCGAATCGGTATCGGGAATCTTATCGCGCGCCAAAGGCCATCCGGGTATTTTGGCCGTCATGCTCGCCAACCACGGGGTGCTGGCTTTTTCGACTGACTTGCCGACGACCGTGCAACTGCTCACCACACTGGACGAGGCGGCTGAACTCACTCTAGAGGCAAAGGCCTTGGGAGGCGCCAAGCCGCTACCCCCATTGGCTATAGAACAAGTGCGGGATCGAATCCGGGAGTTCAGCCCCACCCATTAACGCTGGGGATGTTGTGGGACTCGTTAGTGGATTCCAATACGTCGATATGCGGTAGGAGCGATGAGGCAGAGTGGAGCAAGTAGTGTCACAGCCGTCAGCGAGTTCTCCGATTCTTTCAGGGAGAGCCCTTTGGCTTGGATTCGCGGCAGCGACCACGGGGACGTTCATGGTCAATTTGGACTCTAGTGTGGTCAATGTGGCGCTACCGATATTACAGCATCGATTCTTATTGCCTATCTCTACGTTGCAGTGGATTGTCACGGGATACCTTTTGGTCATCACGGGGATCTTGCCGGTGGCCGGACAGGTGGCGGACCGAGTGGGCCGCCGGGAAGTGTTTGTGGGTGGCGTGGTGCTGTTTACGGTGGGTTCGCTCTCTTGTGCCTTAGCGCCAAGTGTGAGCTGGCTAATTGCGGCGCGGGTGTTTCAGGGACTGGGCGGAGCCACTATCATGGCTAACGTGATGGCCATCATCGCTTTGATATTCCCTTCAGAGCGCCGCGGGCAAGCACTTGGTCTTATCGGATCGGTGGTTGCTGCGGGAACCCTGGCGGGACCGCCTTTAGGAGGACTGTTGACGGCATGGCTCGGTTGGCGGAGTATCTTTTGGATTAATTTGCCGGTTGGGATTTGGGCGGTGGTGGGTTCGGCTCGATATGTGCCGAAGCTACCGCCCGACCCGGCTGTCCGAGGGCGCCGCTTTGACTGGATCGGTGCCGCCTTATTTCTCAGCACCACGTCGCTTCTGCAGTTTGGATTAGCCACGCTGCACACCGCATGGGGCTGGATCTTGCTAGCCAGTGCTGGGGTCAGCCTCTGGCTGTTCATCGTAGTGGAGCGGCGCCATGCCGCATTGGTCCCGCTCCGTCTTTTTAGGGTTCGGCCCTTTTCGTTCAATATGTTTGCGGGCATGGCGTACTGGATCCTGATGATGTTCCCGGCTTTCTTGTTACCGTTTTATTTGAGGCAGGTACTGGGGTTATCCATCGGTTTGGTGGGCATTAGTATGATGCCACAAGCACTCTTGATGGTGGTTGTCTCGCCGTGGGGTGGGCGCTGGACTGACCGGGCCGGTGTGGTGGCTCCAGCCCGGGTGGGGATGATCTTGTTTGCGTTAGTGGATGCGGGGTTCGGGTTCTATCCCGGTGTGATGCCACTGCCTATGGTGTGGGCCTTTTTGGCATTGCAAGGAATTGCGGCGGGATTGTTTTCTTCCCCTAATAGCACGGCGATTCTTGGTGCAGTG
>JAKADJ010000139.1 GCA_021820645.1 Bacillota bacterium | reverse complement strand
ACTGGAATGAGGACAACATATAGAGGAGGCCTGATTTCAATGCCGGGAACAGATTACAAGGCAGGTCTAGAAGACGTCGTTGCTGGGACGTCAGACATCTGCTTTATCGATGGCAAAGAAGGCCGACTTGTCTACCGTGGCTACAACGCGGTAGATCTAGCCGAGCAGACGAGTTTTGAAGAAGTGGTATATCTTTTGTGGCATGGAGATTTGCCTACTCAAACGCAATACACCAAATTTGCCGCATTGCTGGCGGAGCATCGCGAGTTGGCGGAGCCCGTGAAGGCGATGTTAACCTCCCTGCCGGTGGACACACTGCCGATGGACGCACTACGGACCGCCGTCAGTTTAGCGGGGATTTACGATCCCGATGGCGCCGACATGTCGACCGAAGCGAACTACCGGAAAGCGGTGCGGCTCGTGGCTCAAATGCCGACGATGGTCGCCTATTTTGAACGACACCACCGGGGACAACCGCTCGTAGCACCCAATCCTAAGCTGCCGTTAGCCGAAAACTTCTTGTATATGTTACATGGAACCGCGGCACCTGCGTCCCATGGTCATATTTTTAATACCGCGTTGGTGCTACATGCCGACCACGAATTAAATGCCTCAACGTTTGCCGCTCGAGTCACTGCGGCGACCTTGACCGATCTTTATTCGGCCATCACCTCCGCGGTGGGAACCTTAAAAGGACCCTTACATGGCGGAGCCAACGAAGCCGTGATGCATATGCTCGAGGAAATTGGAGACGAATCCAACGCTAAGCCGTGGGTGGAACATGCGTTGGCCAACCATAAGAAAATTATGGGGTTTGGGCATCGCGTGTATCGCACCGAGGATCCCCGCGCGACCGTTTTGCGTCGGTTTTCTAAGCAACTGGGGGAAGAGACGGGTAGTCTTAAGTGGTACAACATGCTTAGGGAAATTGAGGCGGCGATTCACGCTAATAAAGAGCTGTATCCCAATGTGGATTTCTATTCGGGTTCGGTATACTCCCTGATGGGAATTCCGATTGAAATTTTCACGCCGGTCTTCGCGATGTCGCGCATATCGGGATGGACGGCACATGTCTTAGAGCAATACAGCAACAATCGTATTATACGTCCGCGTGCCGAGTACACGGGTCCCACGCATCGGACCTTTAAGACACTGGCCGAGCGGTAAAGCGGTATGCTTAGGGCTAATCCAGGACTGCACTGGGTTAGCCCTTGTTTTATTTTTTTTTGGTACACTAATCCGTGGAGGGCGGATGCCATGAGGCGATCGCAAGGATTGGTTTGGGGCATGACCCTAGCCTTGGGTGGGTTGGGCGTGCTAACGTGGGCCCGATCCTCGGTGAAGCCCGCTCCCTTCCCGCATCAGAGGGGCATCTCTCAATCGATCCCAAGCGTCAGCGGGCCGACAGGTGAGAACACGACCTCACCAGAGAATTTGCAAAGCCTGCTGCCACAGGCACCTGAGTTTAGTGCACGATCGTTAGCGGATCTTGAGGCGCAAGGAGCACAGAAAGATGGTGCCACGGTGTGGTGGATCCCCTTTGTGGTTCGAGCCGTGAATTTTCACCACTTGTATCCGTCTCACCGTGGCGGTTTGCGAAGCGGTTCGGGCAAGTTAAAATAACGACCCCGATGGTAAACCAGAGGTTTGGCGTTCGCAGCACTCCCACTCCAAACCGGTGCGACCACGATCAGATCATGGTCGCCGACCGTATGCACCGCGGTGACTTGACACTCAAAATGAGCGGCGGCTCCGGTAATGAGTGGTAAACCCAGTGATGGACCTAAGAACCAGTCAAGACCATTCCCATTGAGTTTATTGTGATCGCGGCCAGAACTGTCGCCCAAGAGATGAGCCACCCCGGCCTGATCTTCGGCGAGCAAGCTTAGTCCCACCTGCCAGGTCCGTTGAATCAGGGTATGGGTCCAACGGCTATGACCCACCAAGACCCCTAACAGAACCGGCGTAATCGACAACGGAGTGCACCACTCTGCACTCATTGCGTTAACCGTCTCGCGGTCCCGGGTCGACACCGCGACCACCGAGTTGACAAAGAGACGAAAGGCCGGATCGGACCAAATGACGGATGAACCTTCTTCCTGACCGGTTTGGTGTGGGCCATCATCGGTTGGAGAAGGCGTGCGATCCTCGGGATCTGGGTTCAAGACATTCACCTCGCATGGTAGGGGTAAAATCTTATGTTTGACGCGGCTTACTTTGTCTTTTTGACGCAGGGTGCGGGTGAATCATGGAGTCGGCCGGAGTTTCCCAAAGTGCTATCGGAGCGTCCGGCGCGAGAACCCCCATCCACCAACATGACGGACCCTACAATAAAATCTGCCTGCGGCGACGCTAAAAATGCGACGAGCGCGGCGGTGTCTTCGGCGGTTCCCAAGCGACCTCGGGGCGGTATGGGCCAGGCCAGCATATCTTCCTGGGAGCGGGTCTTCTCATGCGGACGCAGTAAGTAGCGCATGCCCGGCACGGTATCGCCGGGGCATACCACGTTGACCCGCACTTGGCGAGGGGCCAGATCCAGGGCTAGCATACGTCCTAACATATTCAGAGCGGCCTTGGTGACGGAATAGGCACCAAGGGCTTGTTCTCCGTCAATCCCGGCATCTGACGAGATGAGGATGACCGCGGCAGGTTGGCTCAAATGGGGCAGTAAGCGTTGAATGAGGTATTGCGGCGCCAACACATTGATCCGTAAGATCCGTTCAAAATCTTCTCGAGCGGTATCCACGAGATGTGCCTGGATGCCTTCGGCGGCTGAGACGACGACAACGTCCAAGGTTTTCTGACCCATGGCGTCGATAAGGGTACCGTATCGCTGCCAGTCGTCGCTAGGCAGAGGGATAAACGTGGCGTTCCTCCCGGTCTCCTCTAGGATGTTTGTTACGGCATCTTGGCCGCGCCCAAGATCTCTGCCGGTCAGCAGCAGATCGTATCCAGACTGGGCGAGGCGGCGAGCTACGGCCAAACCGATGCCCGAGGTGGCGCCAGTAACTAGAGCGAGTGGGGGAGGTTTAGGCACCAAGATTCACCTCGACGTCATGGATGGCATTAAGAGTCCGTTGGATTTCGTCTTCGGTGTTGTAGGGCGCGAGTCCTAACCTCACCAGGCCACCCTGTTCTCGTATTC
Organism: Bacillota bacterium; assembly: GCA_021820645.1. The sequence goes on along the minus strand of JAKADJ010000139.1, from coordinate 3,191 downwards.
CCAGGCGGTCCACCAAGGTCATGGCGTAGAAATCACCATCCCACACTAAGATTCCACGTCGTCCCAGCTCTTCCGCGATGTGGCTCGATGAGACGCCACGTACTGTAAAGGACACGGTGGGAGTCCTGGGTGCCTGATTCACTGGCGGCCCATAGATCGTGACGCGGGGCATCTCGGATAGTCCCTCGAATAGAGTTCGGGCGAGGTGGTGCTCATAGTCATACACTGTCTGCATAGCCTGGTGCAAGCGTTGGGTGCCAGTTGGCTTGGGATCGAGTTCCAAGGCACCGATGAAGTTGATGGCGGCCGAAACCCCGGCGAGGGCGGCGTGGTTCAAGGTGCCGGTCTCAATTTTTTCCGCTCCCTTCGGCACTTGGGGTCGCACCCGAAGGGTATCTAATTTATTTAAAAGACCAGGAGCCGCGTAGAGGATGCCAATATGGGGGCCGAAAAACTTGTACGCAGAGCAGAGCAGAAAGTCAGGTTGCAGTTCCGCGACGTCTATTGGCCCATGAGGGGCCCAGTGGACCGCGTCGACCAGCATTAAGCTGCCGACCGCCCGTGTCCATTCACGAATTAGGGGAAGTGGATTGACGGTTCCGACCGCGTTGGATGCCCATCCTACGGCGACGAGTCGGGTTTTGTTAGAAATAAGCCGTTTAAAGGCATCGAGATCCAATATGGCTTCGTTCGTAATGGGGACCTGGCGCACTACAATCCCTCGGTCTTTTAGGCTGAGCCAGGGGGCGATATTGGAGTCGTGGTCCAAATCGGTCACAATGATCTCGTCGCCGGGGCGCAAATACGAGCCCAGGGCTTGGCTCAACAGGAAATTTAGCGTGGTCATGTTTTGCCCAAACGAAATGGTGCTCTCGGCCGAAGCGCCTAAAAATGCCTTTACATCGAGCCGGGCTTGTTCGATGATGGCGTCCGATTCGCGGCTCGTAATAAAGAGGCCGTGAGTGTTGGCATTATGGTGCTGATAATATTCGGAAATGGCATCGATAACAGGATACGGCACCTGGCTCCCTCCCGGTCCATCTAGGAAGATCAAGGGGTTTTCATCGGGACCCAGACGGGTCAGACTGGGAAATTGTTGCCGGCAAAATGATAGGTCTCGCATTGAGTGGTCTCTCCAATCTCATCACGTGGTGTAGATGCGTCCATACTACACTAAGGCTTCGACAGAAAAGATACAAACTCCTTTTCCGCCCAAGCCCGCTGAGAAGAGCAAAGAAGAATCGCCCGCCGATCAGGGAGATGGAGGCGTCAGTCCGGATGAGGCTAGTAACCAACCGGTCTCACAAAAAAGGTCTCCGGCTTCTGGCCCGAGACCTTCTAAAGGGCGGATGCTTACGGTTCCAAAGTCGGCTCCGTCGCTTCTAACACCGGGGTCGGGGGCACCACACGGAGATATGCAGGTCGAGCCACCGATTTGACTTGGGTCTTACGGCTGGCTAGACCAATGGCTAACAGCGTGATGATGGGCGATGCGCTCAGTACAGCTAATAGTGGCACTCCTTGGGCATGCCCGGAACTAATCAGGTGGTAGATAAAGGTCCCCATCATGAGTTCAAAGCCCCCGATCCCGACGATGAGAAGGCTAAAGATGAGTTGATGCGCCGACCATTCTGGGGCAGCGTCAGAGGGCTTTTCTTTCGAACTGGTACGGCTTCTGGTCACAGTATTTCTTGACATCATAATTTTTTGCCTCCTCATCCATCGAATGAACCATCTAACCTAGCCGGAATCACAAGACAAGACTGAAAAATTTTAACTGTCGAACTAAGTGTATCGTAAGCGACTTTAAGAAGCAATCCTTTATGACTAGTTTATCCGAACTAGTTCTAAATTTATGCATGGACTGCGCTGTTTTGGGTGCGGGTCGGGTGACTTGCAGGGTTCTGTCAGAAGACGGGGGGACATACCCATAGGACGAGGATGGACAGGAGGGACCTCTTTGGGAACATTGTGGCATACCTTAAAGCCGGAAGAAGTCGTGATTCAGTGCCGATCGGACGCAGAGTGGGGTTTGCATCTGGAAGATGCTGATAAAAGGTTAGAGGAAGTTGGACCGAATGCGCTGGTGGGCGCTCCTAAGGTTTCGCCGCTCCGCATCTTCGTCGGTCAATTTAAAGACTTCATGGTTTTGGTCCTCTTAGGAGCGACGGCGATTTCGTTCTTATTGGGTGAATTAGGCGATGCGATCACCATCGTGGCGATAGTCATCATGAACGCGATTTTGGGATTCGTGCAGGAATTCCGGGCCGAAAAATCGGTGGAGACACTAAAGGCCCTAACGGCGCCCACCGCTAAAGTGTTGCGCCAAGGGCGCCTCGTGGTGCTTCCGGCCCGGGACCTGGTCCTGGGCGACATCATCGAATTGGAATCGGGAGACTTGGTTCCGGCCGACTGTCGGATCTTGACGTGCCGCGGGCTCGAGGCCGAGGAAGCCGCCTTAACCGGAGAATCCTCTAGTGTAACCAAGGGCACCGATGCCTTGGCTGATCCCAGCTTGCCGTTAGGTGATCGTCTCAACATGGTGTTCATGGGGACCGTAATTAGTCGCGGTCGCGGCCGTGCCATCGTGGTCGAGACCGGGATGCATACTGAAATGGGAACGATTGCCCATCTAATTCGGCAGGCTGTCGAAGAAGAGACCCCCCTACAACGACGACTTGAACAACTAGGGAAGATTTTGGTGATTTTAAGTCTCCTCATTGTGGCCATTGTAGTCATTACGGGTCTATTTCGAGGAGAGCCCCTCTACCAAATGTTTTTAACTGGGGTGAGTCTCGCGGTGGCTGCCATTCCCGAAGGGCTACCTGCCATCGTCACAATTGCCCTCGCGCTCGGTGTACAGCGGATGATTCGCTCTCATGCTATCGTGAGGCGCTTGCCGGCTGTGGAGACGCTAGGCTGCACGACTGTAATTTGCTCGGATAAAACGGGAACCCTCACCCGTAATAAAATGACGGTGACCGAGATGTACACCGCAACCGGGCGCTGGGACCGGGACCAGGGTGGGGGATTTACCAACGCCCGATCCATGGCGCACGACTTAGTGCGCCGGGATTTCGATCACTTGATGCAGGGCGCGGTATTATGCAACAACGCCAGTTTGAATTCGGAAGAGCCGAATCGCGAAGAGGGAACGGGGCACGGCGATCCCACAGAACTGGCGATGCTCT